>DATFFY010000312.1:0-4708 GCA_035249805.1 Acidimicrobiales bacterium
AGCACGAGGAGGCGGACGTCGGTGAGCGCCGTGGCCGTCGTGCGGCCGACCGCGTGCAGCCGGGTGAGGGCCTCCTCACCCAGCACGTGGCCGGCCGAGACGGCCCGCTCCCGCCCATGAGCGGGCCGCTCGGCGACCACACCTTCCAGGACCACGATGGCCTGGCGGAGGACGGCGCCGGGGCGCTGGAGCACGGCGTCCGGCTCGCGCCGGATCTCGGTGCCGAGCGCCGCGACGTGCCGGAGGACGTCCCGGTCGCATCCGGCGAACGCCGGGCTCGCGGCGAGGACCTCGACCCGGGGATCCTCGCCCGCCAGGCTCCTCGGCCCCTTGCTGCGCTTCCAACCCATCGTCCGCTCCTCCGATGTCGGTGAGCGCATCGTCGGCGAAGGACGTTGCCGCAGCGCAACAGCCCTGTTGCAACGTGGTCCCGGGATAGGGTGACCCCGCGTTCCGGGCACGGGAGGGGCGGCCCAATGCAACAGACGACGGAGGGCGCCGGGCAGGGCCGCACGGTCGTCGTCGTGGAGGACAACGTCCGGAGCCGCCGCCTCGTCCGCGACCTCCTGGAGCTGCACGGCTTCGGGATCATCGAGGCGGAGTCGGCCGAGGAGGCCCTCGAGGCCATGCAGGACGCTCGTCCTGACCTGGTGCTCATGGACATCCAGCTCCCCGGCATGGACGGGGTGGCGGCGCTGCGGGTGCTCCGGGAGGATCCCCGGACCGCCGACGTGCCGGCCATCGCCGTCACCGCCTACGCCATGCGGGGCGACGAGGAGCGCCTGCTCGAGGCCGGGTTCGACGCCTACATCGCCAAGCCCATCGACACCCGGGAGTTCGTCCCCCGGCTCCTGGCGGTCCTGGAGGCCCGCGGTGGCTGAGGAGCCACCGGAGTCCCGGGTCCGTAACCGATCTGTTATCGATCGGAACGACGATCCAACCGTGCTCCAGGGCGTTGCCAACGGGGGGCGACGACCGCTGTTCTTCACGCCGCCCCCCTCCTCGCGGGAAGGGGCATCCCTCGGCGAGGCCATCTACGAGGCCTTCGTCGTCACGGGATCGCCCGCGCAGCGCCATGTCGTGGGCCGGGTGGGCGCCCTCGTCGGCTCCATCCTCGGCACGGGCATCGCGCTGTCGCTGGCCACGAGCGGTGAGGTGTCCGGCAGCGATGCGGGAGCCATCGCCGCCGCGCTGGCCGGCGTGGTGGCCGGGCAGGTGCTGCTCCGGCGCAGCGTGCTGCCGATGGCCGCGTTCGACTCGATGCTCGTCCTGGCCGACGTCGTGCTCGCGATCGGGGCGGTCGAGAGCCTGCACCTGCACCGCCTGCTCCCCGCGATCTACGTGTGCCTCAGCACGGCCGTGTTCCTGATCCGCCCGCTGCGCAGCTCGCTCGCCCACCTCGGCGCGATCTGCGCCAGCCACGCGTACGTGCTGGCGCAGGGACCGAGCGCGCCGGCGCCGCTCACGCGCCTCGTGATCGTCGCCGCCGCGGTGCTCATCTCCGGGCTGTTCCTCCGGTGGCTCGTCGGTCGGGTGACGGAGCTCGCGACGGTCGAGCACGCCACGCGCCACGAGATCGAGCTCACGACGATCGAGCTGCAGCAGCAGAGCGAGGCGAAGACCGCCTTCCTCGGCCGGATGTCCCACGAGCTGCGCACGCCGCTCAACGTCGTCGTCGGCTTCGCCGACGTCCTGCGCGACGGGCTGGCCGGCCCGCTGTCGGAGCGGCAGTCGAGCCACGTCGACGACATCGCCGGGTCGGGCCGCGACCTGCTGCGGCTCGTCGACGAGCTGCTCGACATCAGCAAGGTCGAGGCCGGCTCGATCGACCTCGACCTCACCCGCGTCGACATCGCGGAGGCGGTGGTGGACGCGGAGGTCCTGGTGCAGGGCCGCGCCCGCGAGGCCGGGGTCGTCATCCACGTCCGGCGGCCGGTGGGCCAGGTGGTGGCGGAGGCCGACGCGCTGCGGATCCGCCAGGTGGCCTGGAACCTGCTCGGGAACGCCGTGAAGTACACGCCGCGTGGCGGCACGGTCGAGGTGCTCGTCGCCGAGGAGGACGACCGCGTGCGCGTGAGCGTCCGCGACCCCGGCCCCGGCATCGCGCCCGAGGACCACGAGCGCATCTTCCACAAGTTCGAGCAGGGCACCGACCCGGCCGAGGGCAGCGGCATCGGGCTGGCCGTGTGCCGGGAGCTGATCGAGGCCCACGGTGGGCGACTCCGCGTGGACAGCGCTCCGGGGGCCGGGAGCACCTTCAGCTTCGACCTCCCCCGCCGGCGCCGTTCGAGCGCCGGCGAGGTGGACGTGCCGGTGCCGGCCGAGCCGGTGGCGTGGACCGAGCTCGACCAGGCCATCCTCGTGCCCGGCTCGTTCGCCAACCGCGTCGCGATGGCCCACGTCGGTCGCTGGTTCGCGAACTCCGCCACGCTGCTGCTGCCGATCTGCGCGCTGATCACCCCGGGGCCGATCTGGGTGCGGGCCGCCGTCTTCGGGACGGGCCTGGTCGCGTGGCTGGCGTCGGTGACGATGGCCCGGGAGATGGGCGCGATGCCGCTGCGCACCGTCGACTTCCTCGGCGCGTTCGGCACGATCGCCGTGAGCGTGGCGATGCTCCTCGGCGAGCCGTTCGACGACCTCATCGCCCTCGCCTACGGCTGGGACGTGCTCGCCACGGCGGCACTGCTGTCGGCCGGCCGGGTGCTCTCCCAGATCAGCATGGTCCTCGTCTGCCACGCGATCGTCCTCGCGCTGCTCGACGCACCGGGCGCGGTCGACCGCTGGATCGGCATCGCGATGCTCGTCTGCGTGAACGGCGTCGTCGTGAGCTGGGTGTCGGGGCGCCTGCGGGAGGTCATCACCGAGTCGCTCGGCGCCCGCCTCGCGGCCGAGGGCGCCCGCGCCCAGGTGGAGGTGGTGAGCGCGCACAAGAGCGACTTCCTCGCAAACATCTCCCACGAGCTGTGCACGCCCCTCAACGCCGTCATCGGCTTCACCCAGGTGCTGCAGGACCCGCGGACCGGCCCGCTCAACCAGAAGCAGGCCGAGTACCTCGACGACATCCTCGACTCCGGCCAGCAGCTCCTCGCGCTCATCACCGACCTGCTCGACCTGGCCAAGCTCGAGGCGGGCCGGCTCCCCCGCTCGCCGCAGCCGACGGAGCTCGCGATGCTGATCCGCAACGCGGTCACCGAGCTCACGCCGGGCGCGGCACGGCGGGGAATCCGGGTCGAGGTCGAGGCCCCGGCCGACCTCCCCACCGTCGAGGCCGATCCGACGCACGTGTACCACGCGCTCACGAACCTGCTCGCCAACGGCATCAAGTTCACGAGCGACGGTGGTCGGGTCGACGTGCTGGCCCGCGACGTCGGCGGTCGCGTCCTCGTGAGCGTCCGCGACACGGGCATCGGCATCCTCCCCGAGCAGCGGGCCCACCTGTTCGAGGCCTTCCACCAGGGCACCCGTCCGCTGCCGGCCCACGCACGGGGCGGGACCGGCCTCGGCCTCACGCTCGCCCGCGGGCTCATCGAGCTCGAGGGCGGTGAGATCACGCTCGAGAGCACGCCCGACGTGGGCAGCACGTTCACGATCTCGCTGCCGGTCCGGCAGCCCGCGAACGCACCGGCCGGCGTCCCGTGACCGATCCCCGACCCGATATGGCCGGCGAGCTCGACGAGCCGACCATCCGCGTCCTCGTCGTCGACGACGTCCCCGCGAACCTGCGCCTCCTCGACGCGGTCCTGTCCCCGCGCGGCTACCAGGTGCAGACCGCCGCGTCGGGCCCCGCCGCGCTGGAGGCGATCGCCGACGGTGAGATCGACGTCGTCCTGCTCGACGTCAACATGCCGGGGATGACCGGCTACGAGGTGTGCCGGCGCATCCGCGACGACGAGCGCACGCGCCTCCTGCCCGTCGTGATGGTCACGGCCGCACCCGAGGAGGAGCGGGTCCTCGCCCTCGAGGCCGGTGCCGACGACTTCCTCCGCCAGCCCCTCGAGCAGGCCGAGCTCCTCGCGCGAGTGCGGTCCCTGGCGCGGCTGAAGCGGTACCACGACGCCGTCGACCGACAGGCGCGCGAGCTGACCGAGTGGAACCAGACGCTCGAGGAGCGCGTCCAGGAGCAGATGGTGGAGCTCGAGCGGCTGCGGGTGCTGCGCCGGTTCCTGTCGCCGCAGCTGGCCGAGGCGGTGTTCGAGTCGGGCGACCTGTCGCTGCTCGAGCCGCACCGCCGCGAGATCGCGGTCCTCGCGTGGGAGCTGCGCGGACTGCCGACCGTGTCCGGGACCGCGGGCCCCGAGGAGGAGCTCACCGTCCTCGAGTCGTTCCACGAGATGCTCGGCCAGCTCATCGGCGAGCACGGCGCCACCGTCGGCGCCTTCACCGGCGAGTCCGTCATGGCCTTCTTCGGCGACCCCGCGGTGGAGGCCGATCCCACCGGCCGGGCGCTGGCGCTCGCGGTGGCCCTGCAGCAGGCCGGCACGGAGCTGGGCGCGTCGCACGCCCGCCGTGGGTACCGCGTGACGACGGCGCTGGGCGTCGACCTCGGCTACGCGACGCTCGGTCGGATCGGATTCGAGGGCCGCCTGGACTACGGCGCCGTCGGTCCGGTCGTGTCGCGCGCCTGGCAGCTGTGCGCGCTCGCGGGCGAGGGCGAGGTGCTGCTCGGCAGCCGGGCCTACGACGCGGTCGCCGGCGACGTGACCATCGG
>DATFFY010000313.1:0-3062 GCA_035249805.1 Acidimicrobiales bacterium
GGTCGACGAGCACGTCCCGCCGCACCCGCGGCGTCAGCCGGGAGTGCGGCCGGGGATCGGGGGGCTCGTCCGGGGGCACGCCGGTCAGCGGTCCGTCAGCGGTCGAAGGGGTCGTGGACGGGGGTCGGCTGGCCGAGGCCCGCGGCGTCCATCAGCTCGGCCAGGGCGGCCTTGATCCCGTCGGCGATCTCCCACGGGTCCTCGAGCAGGTCGGGATCGGAGGTCAGCCCGAAGTCGAGGCGGTCGATGTAGCTCAGCAGCGTGACGTTGAGGCCGGCGTAGAAGAGCAGCACGCTCGCCACGTAGATGCCGGACACCTGCGCGCCGCACGCGTAGATCGGGAACGGCGGCCCCGGGACGTTGGACACGACGACGTTGGCCACCACCGGGATCCGGCTGCTGAGGTTCGCCGCCCAGACCGCCCGGGACGCGAGGTTGATGAGCAGCGGCGGGGCCACCTCGCCCACCGACTGGATCTTGCGGGCGCGGACGGCCTGGGTGAGCTCCTTGGCCGACTGGGTGCTCAGGTGGATCGCGTGCAGCCGCTCGAGCGGGTCGTCGACGTCGGTGGCGAGGGTCGTCCCCATCGTGGCCACCTTGTTGCTCTGGTCCGTGTCGTCCGCGACGCGGGTGGACACGGGCACCTGCGCCGCGAGCGACCCTTCGGGCATGTCGCCGTGGCGCTGCATGTGCTGCCGCAGCGCGCCCGACACGAGGCCGAGCACGACGTCGTTGACCGTGACCCCGAGCTTGTCCTTCACGGCCTTGACGTCGTCGAGGCTCACCGACACGAACGAGCTCTGCCGGTGGGGACCGACCGTGCCGTTGAAGCAGGGCCCGGCCGTGCCGAGCGAGAGCGGGTTCCGGTTGCGCCGCTGGAAGACCGTGAAGCCGCGACCGGCCGTGCGGTACAGGTACTCCGTGACCAGCCGCGGCGTGCGGATCGTCGGGATGAGGGCGCGGGCGAACAGCTCCAGGTCCGACGGCTCGCGCAGCCCCGCCTCCTCCGCCGGCGCAGGGTCCTGCTCGGGCGGGTTCGGCTCGAGGTCGAAGAGCTGCTCGGTGAGGCCGGCGCCGGACACGCCGTCCATGAGGCAGTGGTGGAACTTCGTCAGCAGGGCCACCTGCCCGCCGACGACACCGTCGACGTAGAACATCTCCCACAGGGGGCGGCGCCGGTCGAGCTGGTAGCTCATCAGCATCCCGAACAGGTCACCGACCTGCTCGCGGCCGCCCGGCGGCGGGACGGCGATGCGCCGCAGGTGCTTGTCGATGTCGAAGTCCCGGTCCTCGATCCACACCGCGCGGTCGAGGTGGAGCGGGACCTCCTTCAGCTTCCACTTGAACTTCGGGACGCGGTCGATCCGCTCGAGCAGCGTCCTCCGGACCTCCTCGAACCCGAACCGCTCCGACTCGGCCGGGTCGAGGACCGCGAGCCCGCCGACGTGCTGGTGCCACGCCGGCGTCTCCGTCGACAGGAAGAGCGCGTCGGTGCCGGAGAGGCGCTTCATCAGACCATGACGGCTTCGCCGGCGCCCCTGCGCAGCGCGCTGTTGGCCTTCTCCGGCAGCTCCGTGAGCGGCGTGTCCAGCTCCTCGACCGTGGGGCCGTACTGCGCCGCGAGCGGCGCGAGGGCCTCGAGGTCGAACCCGTAGAGCTTCGCCGCGTTCCCGCCGAGGATGGCCCGCTTGTCGGCCTCGGACAGGTCGATCATCACCTGGCGCAGGTGCTCGCGGGTGAACGGCGCCGTGCCCTCGTCGTGCGGGTAGTCGCTCCCCCACATCAGGCGGTCCTCCTGGATGAGGGTGCGAGCCGCGAGGTCGGCCTTCGTCGGGAAGCTGGCTCCCACCCACACGTTCTGGTGGAAGTACTCGGTGGCCGACTTGGGCAGCGCGGTGCCCTCCGCGTACTTCAGCTCGCCGATGGAGCCCTTGCGCACGCTGACGAGGATGCCGTCGAGGTGCTTGAGCATCGGCCCGAACTGCGAGAGGCCCGATTCGGTGATGACGAACTTCAGCCGCGGGAACCGCTCGAAGACCCCGGCCAGCAGCATGTGCACGAGGTTGCGGTTCCCGTAGAACGGGATCTCGGCGATCATGATCATCGGGGTGGCGGGGTGCATCCCGTAGTCGGGTGAGCCGGTGCCGCCGTGCAGGTGCACGGGGATGTCGAGGTCCTGCAGGGCTGCCCACAGCCGGTCGTACTCGGGGTCGTAGAGCGGGCGGACCCACTTCACGTCCGGCGGGATCGTCGGCAGCAGCACGCCGCCGCGCAGGCCGTGCTCCTTGATCCAGGTCGCGTCGGCGATGGCGTCGTCGATGTCGTTCAGGAAGATCTGGCCGATGCCGGCCCGCCGCTCGGGCCGCCGACCGCAGAAGTCCTCGAGCCACCGGTTGTGGGCCTTGATGCCGGCCCGGCGCTTCTCGTACTGCTCCGGCTTCGGAGGGCCGGCGAAGAGCACGAAGGCCGGCCAGAACGGCGGGACGGTGTTGGGGAACAGCACCTCACCGACCACGCCTTCGGCCAGCTGGTCGGCGTCACGGCGGTCGTCGTCCCAGTTGCGGATCCGGAGGTCCGTGTTGCGGAGGTCCTTCCACGGGTTCTTGTACTTCTCCCGCCAGGCGTCGAACTCGTCCCGCCACTCGGGGTCGAGGAACTCGCGGTACTGCTCGTGGCTGCCCCCGGCGTGGGTGTCAGCGGTGATGATCGTGTAGTTGGGCGACGTGCTCACGGGCATCATGCTCTCACCATCTACGCAGGGAAGGGATCTGAGCGATGACCCTCACCGCAGGACGAGGGCCCCTCGGCGTGCGGCGCGCCGGCTGGAGCGTCCCGCCGCTCCCGGCCGAGGGGGTGGTGTACGTCGAGCCGCACCCCCGCCGCATCCAGGCGCTGGTCGGCGCTCGGGTCGTGCTGGACACCGAGCAGGCGCTCCTGGTCCACCGGCCCGGGCGGGCCCTCGCCTACGCGTTCCCGAGCGAGGTCGTGGCCGACCTGCCCAACGCGCCCGAGCCGGCCGCGCCGGGGTTCGTCCAGGTGCCGTGGAACGCGGTCGACACGTG
>DATFFY010000314.1:0-6652 GCA_035249805.1 Acidimicrobiales bacterium
GGGGTGGGCCGGGCGCTGGCCGCGGCGGCCGTCGAGGCGGCCCGGGCCCTCGGCTACCGGCGGGTGCTGCTGGACACCGTCGCCTCGATGGAGGCCGCCATCGCCACCTACGAGGCCCTCGGCTTCGTCGAGATCGAGCCCTATCGGCACAACCCCCTCCCCGACGCCCGCTACTTCGCCCTCGACCTGTGACCCCCTGATCCCTCTCTGACCCCAACTGGCGCTCGAAGTGCCGTTGGAACGCGGAACTTCGAGCTCCAGTTCGCGGGATCCAGCGGTGTCACAGCCGCCCGAGAGGCTTGTGGCGTGATCGACGACCTCCCGCTCCGGACGTTGGCCTCGGCACAGCACGGCATCGTGTCCATCGAACAGGCAGTCCGGCTCGGCTACGGGAGACACGCCCGGCACGCGCTGATCGACGGCAGGCGATGGGAGCGGATCGGGCCGCGCGTGATCGGCCTCGTGGGCGCACCGCCGAGCCAAGGCCGCACCGCGTCGATCGCCGTGCTCTCAGCCGGACGCGGTGCGGCGCTCTGCGGTCCCAGCGCTGCAGCATGGTGGGGCATCCCCGGGAACCTGCTCGAGCCCTTGCACGTGGTCCGCGACCGCGACGGCTCGACGAGGGCGCCGGTCGACGCGGCGGCCCATGAGCCCAAGCTCCTACCGCCGCACCATGTCGTCGTCCTCGATTCCGTGCGCACCGTGGTTCCCGCCCGCGCGCTCTTCGACGTCGCCGGACGGCGACGCCGGGGCGCCCAGGACGAGGCGTGGGTCGAGCGGGTGGCCCGGATGGTCGACACGGCGTGGGCCATGCGCCTCGTGAGCGGACGCTCCCTCCACGCACTGTTCGACGAGATGGCGAAGCGCGGGCGGTCGGGCACCCGGGTCATGCGGCTCGTGCTGGCCGACCGCGGGGTCGACTACATCCCGCCGGCCAGCGGTCTCGAATCCAGGTTCGCCCAGATCCTGGCCCGGGCGGGCCTTCCGCCGATGCGCCGGCAGATCGATAGCGGGGGTGACCGCTGGATCGGTCGTGTCGACTTCCGTGCCGCGGACGTCCCCGTCCTGGTCGAGATCCAAAGCGAGCGGTTCCACTCCAGCTTGATCGACAGCCAGCTGGACGCCGACCGGCTCGCGGCACTCCGAGCAGCGGGGTTCGTCGTCGTCGAGATCACCGAGACGGACGTGTTCCACCGGCCGTACCGAGTGGTGCGACAGGTCGAGGAGGGGCTGGCGCTGGCTCGCTCGTGTCGCGCTGCGTGAGGCGTCGCCGGCGAGCTCCCGAGTGTCGCGAACTGGCGCCTGATGCTCCGAACGAACGGTGCACTTCGCACCCCAGTTCGCAGAGGGGCCGAAACCGGCACCCGAACTGCCGGGGGGACGGTGCACTTCGCACCCCAGTTGGCAGGGGGTGCGGGTCTGCCTCGCCTGGCACCTGCCCTGGGGGTGGGGGTAGACCGGTTCGCCATGCCGAGGCCGCTCGACCGGGCGACGCTGCTGCTGCGCCGGGACCACACCCTGGGGAACCTGATGGACCGCCTCGAGCGGGCCCACGGCGACCGGCAGCTCGTGGTCGAGGCCGATGGCGGCCTGTCGCTCACGTACGCGCAGGCGGCCAAGCGGGTCCGGCGGTGGGCGGGCGGCATCTCGACGCAGACGAGCCCCGGCGACGTCGTCGTCATCGCGACGGCCAACGGCTACGAGCAGCTCCTGCTGTGCATGGCCGCGGCCCGGGCCGGGACGCTCCCCGCGCCCGTCAACGACCAGATGCGCCGCGAGGAGGTCGATCACGTGGTGCGCGACTCGGGGGCGACGCTCGTCCTCCGGAGCGCGGCGGCCGTCGACGACGCCCCGCCGTTGATCGAGCCGGCCTCGGCCGACACCGGCGACGTGGGCGCGCTCTTCTACACCTCCGGCACCACCGGGTCGCCCAAGGGCGCGGCGCTCACCCACCGTGCCCTCGTCGGCCAGATCTCGCGGGCCGCGATGTGGCCCACCCGGCTGCACCGCGACGAGGCGGTCATCGCCCTGCCCGTCGCCCACATCATGGGGTTCGCGGCGCTGATCGGCCTGGCCTTCGCCGGGATCCCCACGTACCTGCTCCCGCGCTTCAACCCCGTGAAGGTCCTGGACGCGATCGAGGAGCGGCGGGCGACGATGTTCATCGGCGTCCCGGCGATGTACCGGATGCTCGACGAGGCCGGCGCCCAGGCCCGCGACCTGACCTCGGTGCGGGTGTGGGCGGCCGGCGCCGACGCCATGCCGCCGGACCTCGCCGAGCGCTTCAAGAAGATGGGCGCCACCCTCACCGTGCCGCTGCTCGGCGCGGTGGGCCAGGCCGCGTTCGCCGAGGGCTACGGGATGGTGGAGGTCGGCGGCGGGGTGGCGGCCAAGCTGTCACCCCCGTTCCTCGGCACCAGCGCGGGGCCGCTCGGCGAGGCCCTCGGGTTCGCCCTCCCCGGCTACGAGCTGCGGGTCGTCGACGACGACGGGGCCGAGGTGCCCTCGGGCCAGGTGGGCGAGCTCCAGGTGAAGGGCCCTGGCGTGCTGCGGGCGTACTGGGGTGACGAGGAGGCCACCGCCGCCGTCCTCACCGACGACGGCTGGCTCCGCACCGGCGACCTCGCCCGCAAGGGGCCCTTCGGGCTCCTCGTGTTCGAGGGCCGCAGCAAGCACGTCATCAAGCACGGCGGGTACTCGGTGTACGCGCTCGAGGTCGAGCAGGCCCTGGAGCAGCACCCCGACGTCCTCGAGGCGGTCGTGGTCGGCCTGCCCGACGAGCGCCTCGGCGAGGTGCCCGGCGCCGTCGTCCGGTTGGAGCCCGGCGCCGACCTCGAGGCCCTCGACCTCGGGACGTGGGCCGGGGAGCGGCTCGCCGACTACAAGGTGCCGAAGCGCTTCGTCGCGGTGGACGACCTGCCCCGCACCGGCACGGCCAAGGTGCAGAAGGCCGCGCTCGTCGAGCTGTTCGACTCGCTGTAGCTGCCGGCCACGCGCCGGAGCCGGGCGCCTTGCCGACCCGAGCGGACGCACCTGGGCATCAGCCCAGCTCGTTGATGTCGACGAGGACCTTCCCGTCCTCGACCTGCACCGGGTAGAACCGGAGCCCCGTGCCGTCGAGCGGATAGGTGACCGACCGGTCGCACTCGTTGACGAGGACCCGCTCGTCCCGGTCGAGCTCGACGAGGCACTGGGGCCGGTCCGGGTCGAACGCGCCGAAGGCGATCCAGCCCCGGGTGGGGCGCGGGTCCGTGTGCTGGACGAACAGGTGACGATCACCGGTCAAGGCCTGGAAGAGGAGCGGCAGGCCGTCGCCGTCGTCGATCGAGTCGGCGATGGCATCGGCGTCGCCCGCCTCGAAGCGGTCGTCGCCGAGGCGGATCTCGACGTCGCCGCGGCTGGCGAGGGAGGCCATGAGCCAGCCGACGCCGAGCAGCAGGACGATGGCGACGGAGGCGATCAGGATGGCCTTGCCCGCGTGACCGCGGCTCTGGGCGACGGGCACTCAGCTCTCCTGGCTCGACTGGCGGGACCTCGGCGGCACGCCCCTAGTATCGGCCGACCCGACGCAGCGCCGGAAACCCGCCGGCGTCCCCAGGAGCGTGGATGGACCTCTTCGAGTACCAGGGCAAGCAGTTCTTCGCGACGTACGGGATCCCGGTCTCCCCGGGCGAGGCCGTCACCACGGTGGACGACGCCGTCGAGGTCGCGGAGCGCATCGGCTACCCGGTGGTGGTCAAGGCCCAGGTCCAGGTGGGCGGCCGCGGCAAGGCGGGCGGCATCAAGCTCGCCGCCGACGCCGACGAGGTCCGCACCCACGCGTCGAACATCCTCGGCATGGACATCAAGGGCCACGTCGTCGAGGTCCTCTGGATCGAGCTCGCGTCGGACATCGCCGAGGAGTACTACGCGAGCTTCACGCTCGACCGCTCGGCCAAGCAGCACCTCGGGATGCTCTCGGCCCAGGGCGGCGTGGAGATCGAGGCGGTCGCCGAGGAGGACCCGGACGCCATCGCGAAGATCTGGATCGACCCGGTCGACGGCCTCACCGAGGAGGCGGCCCGGGCGTGGGTCACCGCCGCGAACCTCAACCCGGCGGCCACCGACGGCACCGTCGACCTCCTCCTCAAGCTCTACCGGGCCTACACCGACGGCGATGCCGACCTCACCGAGATCAACCCGCTCATCCTCAAGCCCGACGGCGAGGTGCACGCCCTCGACGCCAAGGTCACGCTCGACGGCAACTCCGTCTTCCGCCACCCCGACTACGAGGCCTACGAGGCCACGCAGGTCCGGGACGAGCGCGAGCAGGCCGCCCACGACAAGGGCCTGCAGTACGTCGGCCTCGACGGCTTCGTCGGCGTGATCGCGAACGGTGCCGGCCTCGCCATGTCGACCGTGGACATCGTCAACCAGGTGGGCGGCAAGCCGGCCAACTTCCTCGACATCGGCGGCGGCGCCAACGCCGACGTGATGGCCGGCGCCCTCGAGGTCATCAACAACGACCCGAGCGTGCGGTCGATCTTCATCAACATCTTCGGAGGGATCACCAAGGGTGACGAGGTGGCCAACGGCATCGTCACCGCGATGGGCCGCGTGCAGATCGACGTGCCGATCGTGATCCGGCTCGACGGGACGAACGCCGACGAGGGCCGGGCCCTCCTCGAGCCCCACCTGTCCGACCAGCTCCGGATGGCGCCGACCATGGTCGAGGCCGCCCAGACCGCCGTCGCCCTCGCCGGCAAGTAGGAGACCACGAGACCGATGGCAATCTTCGTCGACGAGACCACCAAGGTCGTCTACCAGGGCCTCACCGGCTCGCAGGGGCGCTTCTACGGCCTGCTCAACCGCGACTACGGGACCCAGGTCGTGGCCGGCACGAACCCGAAGAAGGCCGGCACCGACGTGGACGGCATCCCGATCTACGCGTCGGTGGGCGAGGCCGTCGCGGCGACCGGGGCCACGGCGTCGTGCATCTTCATCCCGGCCCCCGGGGTCAAGGACGCCGTCCTCGAAGCGGCCGAGGGCGGCGTGACGTTCATCGTGGCGATCACCGAGGGCGTGCCCGCGCACGACGAGGCCTGGTTCTTCAACAAGCTCAAGCGGGACTTCCCCGGCGTGCAGCTCCTCGGCCCGAACTGCCCCGGCATCATCAGCCCCGGCAAGTGCAACATCGGCATCACCGCCGGGCACATCGCCAAGGCGCCCGTCGCGGGCCGGCCCAACGTCGGCATCGTCAGCCGGTCGGGCACGCTCACCTACCAGGCGCTCTACGAGCTCAAGCTCAACGACATCGGCGTCACCACCTGCGTCGGCATCGGCGGTGACCCCGTGCCCGGCACCAGCTTCATCGACTGCCTGGCCGCCTTCGAGGCCGACCCCGACACGCGGGCCGTGATGATGATCGGCGAGATCGGCGGCTCCGCCGAGGAGGAGGCCGCGGCCTTCATCGCCGACAAGATGAGCAAGCCCGTCGTCTCCTACGTCGCGGGCGTGACCGCCCCGGCCGGCAAGAAGATGGGCCACGCGGGCGCCATCGTGTCCGGCGGCAAGGGCACGGCCGCGGCGAAGCAGGAGGCGCTCCAGGCTGCCGGCGTGCGCGTCGGCCAGAACCCGACCGAGGCGGGCACCCTGATGGTCGAGGTCGTCAACGACCTGTAAGCGGCTCCTCGCTGCCCTCGTCGCGCTCGCGCTCGCGGCGACGGCCTGCTCCGACGACGACGCGGACCGCGACGCCTCGCCGTCCTCGACCGCGACCTCGACGACCCCGACGACGGCGGCGCCCACGACGGCACCACCGACCCCCTGGCCGACCCTGAGCACGACCGCCGCGGGCGTGGTCGTCACCCCGAACGGCGTCGTCCTGCCGTGGCTCGTCGACGAGGGGCCGGGCCGGTTCCTCGCCCGGAGCCCTTGCGGCGCGGAGGTCACCGTGACCGGCACCCGGGTGCCGGCGGCCCATGTGGTCCTCGACCCGGGCCACGGCGGCTCGGAGTCCGGCGCCGTCGGGCCGGGCGGCCTGCGGGAGAAGGACGTCAACCTGGTGATCGCGCAGGAGGCGAAGCGACGGCTCGAGGCGCTCGGCGCGACCGTCGTCCTCACGCGCACAGGCGACTACCGGATCCCGCTCTCGACCCGAGCCTCGATCGCGACGCAGGTCGGGCCGGTCCTGTTCGTCTCGATCCACCACAACGCCGACCCCGACGGGCCCCGCGACGAGCCGGGCGCGGAGACGTACTTCCAGATCGCGGCGCCCGAGTCCCGCCGCGCGGCGGGGCTCGTGTACGAGGAGGTCGTCCGGGCCTTCTCGGCCTACGACGTCGCCTGGGTCGGCGACACCGACGCCGGGGCGAAGTACCGCCCGGCCGGCGACGGCGGCGACTACTACGGGATCCTGCGGCGCACGGCCGGCGTGCCCGCGGTGCTGCTGGAGGCGGCGTTCATCAGCAACCCGCCCGAGGAGCAGCTGCTCGCCGACCCCGGCTTCCAGGCCGCGGAGGCGGAGGCCATCACCCGCGCGGCCGTGCGCTTCGCGACGACGTCCGATCCCGGCTCCGGCTTCGTCGAGCCCTACCCGCGGACCCAGCCCGCCGGCCCCGGCGGTGGCTCGGCCGGCTGCGTCGACCCGCCCTTGGGGTGACCGGGTGGCTCA
>DATFFY010000315.1:0-2370 GCA_035249805.1 Acidimicrobiales bacterium
AGTCACCCTTGACGCTCATCGCCCTCCATGAGATACATGCAGGCAGCCTGCACGCAAGTGTGCAGTGCCGATTCGATTGGGGGGAAGCATGGCGCTTCCGCGCGACGTGGTGATGGACGGCCTGGTGGCGTCGATGGCGAACCTCGAGCAGCTGCTGCGCACGCTCGACCAGGCCGAGTGGGAGAAGGCCAGCCGCTGCGACGGCTGGACCGTGGGCGACGTGGCCCGCCACGCCATCGGGTCGATGGCCAGCGCGGTGGCCGGTCGCACCGAGGGGCTGGGCTCGCCGGAGGTCACGCAGGCCGAGGTGGACGAGCGGGCCGGTCACTCGGCCGGCGACCTCGCCGACGAGTGCGCGGCGACGGCGGAGGCGGCGAAGGCGATCTTCCCGCTGTTCGACGAGGCCGCGTGGGCCGCCCCCTCGCCTGGCGGCTACGACGGCACGCTCGGCGACGGCGTCGAGGCGCTGTGGGCCGACTTCTGGATCCACACCGACGACATCCGGGCCGCCTGCGGCCGGGCTCCCGTGGCCGACGAGGGCCTGCCCGGCGCGGTGTCGCACGTGACCTTCGAGCTCGGCAAGCGGGGCTGGACGGGCGAGGTGCCCACGGACCAGCAGGAGCAGATCGCCTGGATCCTCTCCGCCACCGGCCGGGCCCCCCTGCGCGAGGGCCTCATCAACATCTACGCGTAGCCGGTCACGGGCGGCGCACGACCAGCTTCATCGGGGGGTCCGCCAGCGCGCTCGGCGCCTCGTCCCAGTCGACGGCCTGCGACGTCACGATGGTCGGATCGAAGCGGCCCTCCGCCACGAGGTCGAGCACCTGCGGGATGACCGGGCGGACGTGGGCCCGCCCGGTGTGGAGCGTGCAGCAGCGCGAGTACATCGCGAACAGCGGCAGGGCTGGGTCCTCGAGCAGCACGGCGACGTTCGTGCAGGTCCCGTCGAAGGCGGTGCTGTTCAGCGCGCACCGCAGGTGGGCCTCGCTGCCGCCGGCGTTCACCGTGACCGGGAACGCGCCGACCTTCCGCCTCGTGGCGCCCTCCGCCACCTCCGCACCGAGCTGCTCGGCGATCGAGAGGAGCGCCGGTCGGTCGTCGACGTAGAGGACCCGCTCCGCGCCGAGCGCGACGGCCAGACCGGCCGCGTAGAGGCCGATCGACGCGGGCCCGCCCTCGCCCCCGACGACCAGCACCTCCGCGCCGGGGTCGGCCAGGAGCTGGGGGCCCACGCCGCGGAAGCCGTCGGGGATGTTGTCGCTGGCGCTCGCCACCGCCACCGGGTCCACGCCCTGCGGAAGCGGCACGAGCATCGCATCGGCGTGGGGCACCAGCGCGAGGTCGGCGAGGAGCCCGCCCCACTCGAGGCCGCCCATGGAGCCGAGGCCGTAGGTCGACATCCGCGGGTGCGCGGCGCAGTTGCCCGTGCGACCGCGCCGGCACGGGCCGCACGTGCCACAGGAGATCTGGAAGGGCACGACGACGTGGTCGCCCGCGGCCACCTCGCGCACGCCCTCGCCGACGGCGAGGACCTCGGCCACCCCCTCGTGCCCGAACGGATAGCCGCCGTCGAGGGGGTAGGCCCCTCGGAGCACGCCGACGTCCAGGTCGCACGTGGCGACGGCCACCGGCCGCACGACGGCCTCCCCGGGTCCCGCCGTCGGGTCGGGGGCCTCCTCCCAGTGCACTGCGCCGGGCCCGTCCAGGACGAGGCGTCGCATCAGCGAGGCGCCAAGCCGTCGAGGGTCGCCTGCAGGGCGAGGTCCCAGCGGCGCGCCATCGACGCCGCCGACGTGCCGAGCCAGCCCGCGGTCTCCTGCGCGATCAGCCCCTGGACCACGGCGAGCAGGACGTGGGCGATGTCCGTCGGGTCGCCCGAGAGCGTGCCGGCGCCGATGCACCGCCGTACCCGGTCGAGGACGACCTCGCGCACCGCGGCGCCGGCTCGGAGCTCGGCCTTGCCGGGCTCGAACACGGCGAAGGGCTGGGAGAACATCACGTCCGCCAGCAAGCGGTGCTCGCGCACGAAGGCACGGGCCTCGAGGAGGACGGCGATCAGGTCCGCCCGCGGGTCCTCGGTGGGGTGGTGGCGGTCGAAGCGCTCGCCGAGGAGGCGGAAGCCCTCGAAGAACACCGCGCGGACCAGTCCGCCCTTGTCGCCGAAGAGCTCGTAGACCGCCCCGGTCGACGTGCCGGCTGCGGCCGCGACGCGTCGGGTCGTGAGGGCGGTGGGGCCGTCCTGGCGCAGGACCTCGACCGCAGCATCGAGCACGCGCGCCCGCAGCTCCGGCGTGCGCAGCTTGGGCCGCGGGCTCACGGCATCGTCGCCAGCTCGCAGGCGTCCGCCTCGATCGCAGCGCCGAGCGCGTC
>DATFFY010000316.1:0-4816 GCA_035249805.1 Acidimicrobiales bacterium
GGCTGCGCCCGCATCCCGGACACCGCCGCTCGCCTGCACCCGGCAGCCCACCGCGGCGCAGATGGCCTCGACGACCGCGCCGTTCACGCGCTCACCGGTGCGCGCCGCGTCGAGGTCCACCGTGTGGATCCAGGGCGCGCCCGCGGCGACGAAGGCCCGCGCCACGGCCACGGGATCGTCGCCGTGGTCGCGCTCGCGCTCGAAGTCGCCCTGCACGAGCTGCACCACCCGCCCGCCCCGCAGGTCGATGGCCGGGTACAGGTCCACCTCAGGCCGCCTCGGCCGTCTGCACGAACGTGCGCAGCGCGGCGAGGCCCGTCCGGCTCGACTTCTCGGGGTGGAACTGCGTGGCCCACACCGCCCCGCGCTCCACCACCGCCACCACGGGGCCGCCGTAGTCGCACGTCGCCGTCACGATGCCCGCGTCGGTCTCCGCCGCGTACGAGTGGACGAAGTACGCCCAGGCCGGGTCCGGCGCGTCGGCCAGCAGGCGACAGCTCTCCTGTCGCTCGACCAGGTTCCACTGCATCTGCGGCCGCTTGACCCCCGCTGGGAGGAGGCGCAGCCGCCCGGGAAGGACGCCCAGGCCCTCGACGCCAGGCGACTCGTCCGACCCCTCGAACAGCAGCTGCATCCCGATGCAGATCCCGAGGAAGGGCACCCCGCGCTCGATCACGTCGAGCGCGACGGCGTCGAGGCCCGTGGTCCGGAGCGCGCCCATGCACGAGCCGAAGGCGCCCACGCCCGGCAGGACGACCCCGGCCGCCTCCCGCACCAGCCCCGGATCGGCGGTGAGCCGCGCGTCGGCGCCGACGCGCTGGAGCGCCTTCTGAGCGGAGCGGAGGTTGCCGATCTCGTAGTCGAGGACCGCGATGAGGGTCACTACCTACAGCGCGCCCTTCGTCGAGGGGACGCCGCCCCCCTCGATGCGCACGGCGTCGCGCAGGCACCGCGCCACGCCCTTGAAGCAGGCCTCGACGACGTGGTGGGTGTTGCGGCCCTCCCGGAGGCGCACGTGCAGGGTGATGCCGGCCGTGGTGGCGAAGGACTGCCAGAAGTGCTCGGCCATCTCGGGGTTGAAGGGCGGATCGCCCAGCGGGAGCACGTCGCCGAACGGGACGTCGTACGCGGTGAACGGTCGGCCCGACAGGTCGAGGGCGACCTCGACGAGCGCTTCGTCGAGCGGGAACAGCCCGCTGGCGAACCGACGGATGCCGGCCTTGTCGCCGAGGGCCTCGCGGAAGCACTCGCCGACGGTGATGGCGACGTCCTCGACGGTGTGGTGGCCGTCGACCTGGAGGTCGCCGGTCGCCTGCACGGAGAGGTCGAACCCGCCGTGGCGCCCGAGCTGGTCGAGCATGTGGTCGAAGAAGGGCAGGCCCGTGCTGGCCGCGACCTCGCCGTCGGGGCCGTCGAGGTCGAGGCGGACGGCGATGCTCGTCTCCTTCGTCGTGCGCTCCTTGGCGGCTGCACGTGTCATCGCAGGACCTCTTCCAGCGCGGCGAGGAACGCGTCGTCCTCCTCGGGGGTGCCGATCGTGACACGCAGGCAGCCGTCGAGGCGAGGCCACGACGAGCAGTCGCGCACGAGCACGGACCGGTCGAGCAGCGCCTTCCACACGTCCGCCCCGGCGACCTCCCTCGGGCGGAAGAGCACGAAGTTGGCCCCCGACGGCCAGACGTCCACGGGGAGCTCGACGAGGCGGCCGACCAGACGGCCACGCTCCTCGACGAGGCTCGCCACCCGCGAACGCATCGCGTCGTCGAACCCCAGGGCGAGCCGACCGGCCGCCTGCTTCACCGCGTCGAGGTGGTACGGCAGCACGACCTGGTCGAGCTGGGCCACCAGCTCGCGGGGACCGACCAGGTAGCCGAGGCGGGCCGCGGCCATCGACCACGTCTTGGAGTACGTGCGGGTGACCACGAGGGAGACGTCGTCGCCGGTGAGCTCGAGGGCGGACCAGGGCGCGAACTGCCCGTACGCCTCGTCGACGACGAGCAGCCCGGGCACGAGGTCGCGCACGGCGCGCACGGTCGCCTCGTCCTCGACCATGCCCGTCGGGTTGTTCGGCGAGCAGAGGAACGTGATGGCAGGCGTCGCCTCGCGCAGCACCCGTCGGACCTCCTCGAGGTCGAGGGCCAGGTCCGGGGTGCGCTCCCCCACCGCCACGCCGGTGCCGGTGATGCGGGCGATGTGGCTGTGCAGGGCGTAGGTCGGCTCGAACACCGCGACCGACCGGCCGGGGCCCCCGTAGGCGAGGCACAGGGTCTGGAGCACCTCGTTCGAGCCGTTGGCCGCGAAGACGCACGCGGGGTCCACCCCGTGGTGCTCGGCGATGGCCTCCCGGAGCGCGGTGTAGGCGCGGTCGGGGTACCGGTGCCAGGCCACCGTCGCCAGCTCCTCGGCGAGCGCGTCGAGGAACCCGGCCGGCGGCGGCTCGGGGGCCTCGTTCGTGTTGAGGCGCACCGCCACGTCGACCTGCGGCGAGTGGTACCCCTCCATGAGCGCGAGGTCGTCGCGAGGCTCGATCACCGGGTAGGCCTCGTGGTCGATGGCGCTACCCCGGTGATCGCGGCGCCTGACGGCGCCGGAGTGCACTGTGACATGGGCTCGCTCGCAAGCTCGCTCACGGCGTACGCCTCTGGCGGATGCGGACGGACTCGGCGTGGGCGTCGAGGCCCTCGTACGCGGCCAGCACCTCCACGTGGGGCGCCACCTCGGCCAGCCCCGCCGCGTCGACCGACACGACGTGGATGTGCTTGAGGAAGTCGTCGACCCGCAGCGCGCCCGAGAAGCGGGCCGAGCCGTAGGTGGGCAGCACGTGGTTCGGGCCGGCGAGGTAGTCGCCGAGCGAGGCCGGCGCGCTCGGGCCGCAGAACACGGCGCCCGCGTGGCGCACGAGCGGGAGCAGCGCGTCGGGATCGGCCACCAGGAGCTCGAGGTGCTCGGGCGCGATCGCGTTGGCCACGGCCAGCGCCTGCGCGGCGTCGTCGCACACCACGGCGTAGCCGCCCTCCGCGAGGGTGGCCTCGAGGTGCTCGCGGCGCCGGGAGCGGGGGACGATCTCCGCCACGCGCGCCTCGACCGCGTCGGCCACCGACTCGTCCCACGTCACGAGCCACGCCAGCCCGTCGGGGCCGTGCTCGGCCTGGAGGACGACGTCGATCGCCGCGTACTCGGGCGGCACCGAGCCGTCGGCCACGACGACGACCTCCGATGGCCCGGCGAAGGCCGACGGCACACCGACCAGCCCGGCCGACGCGACCTCGCGCTTGGCCTGCGCCACGCGGGCGCTCCCCGGCCCCACGATCACGTCGACCGGTGCGATGGACTCCGTGCCGTGCGCGAGCGCGCCGATCGCCGCGGGCCCGCCCACCCGGTAGACCTCGTCCACGCCGGCCAGGGCCGCTGCCGCGAGGATGCCGGGCGCGACGCTGCCGTCGGCCTGCGGCGACGTGACCAGCACGACCTCGGGGACGCCCGCCACCTTCGCCACCGTCGCCGTCATCAGGACGGTCGACACGAGGGGCGCGAGGTTCGACGGCACGTAGCAGCCGGCGCGGTCGACGGGCCGCTGCAGCTCGCGGACGGTGATGCCGCCGTTGCGGTGCGAGGCGTCGGGGTGGCGCTGCTGCTCGTGGTAGGACCGGATGTTGGCGTGGGCCACCTGGAGGGCGGCCCGGAGGTCGGCCGGGATCTCCTCGAGGGCGGCCTGCACCTGCTCGTCGGGCACGCGGAGGGCGTCGATGCGGGCGCCGTCGAAGCGCTCGGTGAGCTCGCGCAGGGCGTCGTCGCCCCGCGCCCGGACGTCGGCGAGGACGGCCCGGACCTCCTCGATGGGGGGCTCGACCTGGGCGTGCGGCCGCGGCAGGCGACCACGCAGGTCGTCGCCCGCCCCACGGAGGTCCAGTCGGCGCAGCACCTGCTGAGGATACGCGTGCCTCGTGAAGCGCCCGAAACCGGTTGCCGGGCGCCCGTGGCCGGCGCGGGCCGTGCCAACCTGGCGGGGTGGACCTCGACGTCGCCCAGCTCTCCTCGCTGTCCACCAGCCTCGGCACCCTCACGGAGCGCGTGACCAGGCTGGCCGACGAGCTGCAGGCCTCGCCCCGCGAGGACGTCGCCGCCGACCTCTACGAGGTGGAGCGGAGCCTCCAGGAGGCGCACCGGCGGCTTCGGGAGCTGGTCCGCCGCATCGACTGAGCCCGGCTACACCCGGAAGGCGCTCGGGCAGAAGTCGTTGAGGATGCAGACGTCGCACCGCGGCTTGCGGGCGACGCACACGGCCCGCCCGTGGAGGATGAGCCGGAGGCTCAGAGCGCCCCGCTCGCCCGCCGGCACCATCGGGTTGAGGGCCAGCTCCGCCTTGACGGGATCCGTCTCCTGCGTGAGGTCGAGGCGGCGCGAGAGGCGGCCCACGTGGGTGTCGACCGGGAGGCCCGGCAGGTCCAGCGCCACGCTGCGCACGACGTTCGCCGTCTTGCGCCCGACGCCCGGGATCGTGACGAGGTCCTCCATCTCGTGGGGCACCTCCCCGCCGAAGCGCTGCACGAGGGCCTGGGCCATGCCGATCAGGCTCTTGCGCTTGTTGTTGTAGAAGCCGGTCGACCGGATGATGTCCTCCACGTCGCCCGGGTCGGCCACCGCGAGCTCGTACGGCGTCGGGTACTTCGCGAACAGCTGCGGGGTCACCATGTTCACCCGCTCGTCCGTGCACTGAGCCGACAGGATCGTCGCGGCGAGGAGCTCGTACGGGTTGCCGTGGCGCAGCGCGCACAGGTCCTTGGCCGTCCCGGGGTACTCCTCCGCGAGGCGCTCG
>DATFFY010000317.1:0-2899 GCA_035249805.1 Acidimicrobiales bacterium
GACCCGAGGTACGCGAGCCGGCGCGGCGGCTCGGTCGGCGGCGGCGCGATCACGAGGCGAGCCCAGCGCCGCAGGCGCCTGCGACCGGAGCGAGCATCAGCTCAGCGGAGGCTGAAGCCCCCGGAGGTCGGGGCGACCTCGGCGGCGGCGAGGTCCGCGGCGGTGAGGCGTTGCTCGCGGATGAGCTTCATCGCGGCCTTGCGGTCGTCGTCCGACAGGCGCTCGATGAAGAGCACACCGTCGAGGTGGTCGATCTCGTGCTGGAAGGCCCGGGCGAGGAGCTCGTCGGCCTCGATCGACAGCTCGTTGCCGTCGAGGTCGTAGCCCACGAGGTGGACCTCCTTCGGGCGCAGCAGCTCGAAGGACATCCCCGGGATCGACAGGCAGCCCTCGTCGTACCCCCACTCGCCCCGCGACTCGCGGATCTCGGGGTTCACGACGATCTGCGGGCCCTCGCCGATGTCGTAGACGAAGAGGCGCTTCTGGACGCCGACCTGGGGGGCGGCCAGGCCGAGGCCGGGGGCCTCGTACATGGTGGTGAGCATGTCCTGGGCGAGCTGGACGAGCTTGCCGTCGACATCCACGACCTCCGAGGCGCGCTGACGGAGCACCGGGTCACCGATCAGCCGGATCTCGTACGGCGCCGTCATCCCGAACACGCTACCGGTCCCGGGTAGGTTCGCCCCCGATGGGCCAGCCCGGAGATCACTACTTCGAGGCGGAGCCCGGGACGCCGTCCCGGCCGATGCAGGTCCGGCTCGACCTGCCCGACCGGTCCTTCGACCTGGAGACCGACCGGGGGGTGTTCGCGGCCACGGCGGTCGACGCCGCGACGAAGGTCCTCCTGCTCGAGGCGCCTGCCCCGCCGTCTCGCGGGACCCTCGTCGACCTGGGCTGCGGCTACGGCCCGATCGCGCTCACCCTCGCGATGCGGGCGCCGGCGGCGGAGGTGTGGGCGGTCGACGTCAACCGCCGCGCCCTCGACCTGTGCGCTCGGAACGCCGCCGCCCTCGGGCTGCCGAACGTGCGCGTCGCAGCCCCGGACGAGGTGCCGGCCGACCTCGCCGTCGACCTCCTCTGGTCGAACCCGCCGATCCGCATCGGCAAGGACGCGCTGCACGAGCTGCTGCGCACCTGGCTCGACCGGCTCACGCCCCAGGGGGCCGCGGTGCTCGTGGTGCACAAGCACCTCGGCGCCGACTCGCTCCAGCGCTGGCTCGAGGCCGAGGGATGGCCCACGACGCGCCTCCTGTCCCGGCGGGGCAACCGCCTCCTCGAGGTGCGACCGCGGTGAGGCAGTTCGACGGCACGGGGCTCAAGCGGCTCCACCGGACGTGGCGGCGCCACACGGGCGGTCGCCTCGGGCTCGTGCTCGACGACGTGGAGGGGCCGTTCAACGTCGGCGCGATCATCCGCACGGCCGCGGCATTGCGGGTCGACGACGTGTGGTTGGCGGGGCGGACGCCTGGCCCGCAGGAGGCGAAGGTGGGCAAGACCGCGCTGGGGACCGACCGCTACCTCACGTTCCACCAGGCGGAGGGCGGCGCGGCGGCCGTGCTCGCCGCGCAAGGGGCGGGCTACCGGGTCGTGGCCATCGAGCTGGCCGACGGCGCGGTGCCCCTCCACGAGCTCGACCTCGGTGACGCCACCTGCCTCGTCGTCGGCCACGAGGACCGCGGCCTGTCCCCCGCCGTCCTCGACGCGTGCGACGCGGTCGCGTTCCTGCCCCAGCTCGGGCGGGTCGGCTCGCTCAACGTCGCGACGGCGGCCAGCATCGCCTGCTATGAGGTGCGCCGCCGGGCATGGGCAAACCGCGGGGACGACGAGGCCGACGAGCCCTAGGTTCTTCCGGCATGGCCGAGCCGACCGTGCGCCTCCTCGCCTCCGACGAGCTGACCGGGGCGACCAGGCTCGTCGGCCGCCAGATGCTGGCGCCCCTCACCGACGAGGTCGCCAACGGGTGGGCCGAGGTCTGGGAGGGGAACCCGAGCCACGGCGCCTTCGCCGACAAGGAGCTGGTCGGCGTGTGCCACTGGTTCCCGACCCGCCTCGCCATCCCGGGCCTGCCCGTCGACGCGGGCGCGGTCACCGGCGTGGCGGTGCTGTCCAACCACCGCCGGCAGGGCCACCTCAGCCGGCTCATGCAGGCGCAGCTGCGACACATCGCCGACGCCGGCGCGCCGGTCGCGGTGCTCATCGCCGCGGAGTACCCGATCTACGGCCGGTTCGGCTACGGCCCGGCCACCGAGGCGTGCACCCTGACGCTCGACACCAAGGCGGCGCGGTTCCGCGACGAGCAGACAGGGTCGATCGTGCTCGTCGACCCGCCCGAGCTGCGCCCAGCCCTCCAGCAGGCCCACGAGGCCCGGTGGACGCGCACGCCGGGCGCCATGCTGCGCACCGACTTCTGGTGGGACCGCATGGCCGGGGTCGCGCCCCGCCCCGGCGAGCCGCTGGACGTGAAGCTGCAGCGCGGTGCGCTCTGGTACGACGGCACGGGCCAGCTGGGCGGCGCGGTCGTCTACAAGGTCGAGGAGCGCTGGACGGACAACCGACCCGACGGCGTGGCCAACGTCGAGCTGCTCTTCGGCGCGACCCCCGAGGCCGAGCGCGAGCTCTGGCGCCACCTCTGCACGGTCGACTGGTGCGCCACCGCGAAGGCCGGGGGCCGGGCGCTCGACGACCCGCTCCCGTTCTGGCTGCAGGACGCACGCATGGCCAGGTCCAGTGACCGGTCGGACAACATGTGGCTCCGCCTCCTGGACCTGCCCGCCGCGTTCGCCGCGCGGCGCAGCGCGATCGCGGGGTCCGCGGTGCTCGAGGTCGACGACCCGCTCGGCTTCGTCGCCGGGCGTTGGCTCGTCGAGCTCGGGCCCGACGGCGGTTCGGCGAGGCCGAC
>DATFFY010000318.1:0-7720 GCA_035249805.1 Acidimicrobiales bacterium
GCTCCAGGAGGCGATCGAGCCGGGCGAGGAAGGACTGCGCCGCCGGCTGGTCGACGACGTAGGCGCGCACCTTGTCGTGCAGGCCGGTGAGCGGCCGCAGGTCCTCCACCCAGTGCGGGTTCGGCAGGAACCGGCAGTCGATGACGACGTCGACGTCGAGCGGGAGGCCGTGCTTGTAGCCGAAGGACATCACCCGGGTGCGCATGCCCGCGTCCGGGTGGTGGTCGCCGAAGAGCTCGCTGATGCGGGCCCGCAGCTCGTGCACGTTCAGGCCGGTGGTGTCGACGACGACGTCGGCGTCCTCCTTCACCGGCTCGAGCAGCGCTCGCTCGCGGTCGATCGCCTGGGCCACGCCCTCGCCCTCCTCGAGGAGGGGGTGGCGGCGCCGCGTGCCCTCGTAGCGGCGGACGAGCACGTCGGTGCTCGCGTCGAGGAACACCTGGCGGACCATCCCGCCCCCGGCCCGGAGGGCGTCGAGCGCCGGTCGGAGCCCGTCGCGGTAGTTGCCGGCGCCCACGACCAGCGCGACGCGCGGGGTCGGCGAGCCGGGCGCCGTGGTCAGCTCGGCGACCTTGGGGATCAGCTCGGTGGGCAGGTTGTCGATGACGAACCAGCCCAGGTCCTCGAGGTCGTTGGCGACCTCGGACCGCCCCGCCCCCGAGAGCCCGGTGATGACGACGAACTCGCTCACGCCGGGACCTTGTGTAGCAGCAGGAAGAGCAGTCGGGGGATGGTGGCGGCCGCCTGGTACTCCGCCGCCCGGGCGAGGAAGCCGGGCGGCGGGGCCGGCTCCTCCATCCGGCGCAGCACGAGCCCGGCCTCCGCCAGCGCGTTGAGGTACCGCGACAGGGGCCGGTGGATGAAGGGGATGAAGACGCCCTTCTCGACCTCCTCCACCGTCTCGTCCTCCACGAGGTAGGGCCCGATGCGCCAGTACTGCTCCGGAGGGTCGAGGACCTGGTCGTCGATCCACCCGCTGTTCGGGGTCTGCAGGAGCGGATGGTTCAGCAGGAACAGGAAGCGGCCGCCGGCGGCGAGCACCCGGGCCAGCTCGGCGATCGCGGCGTCGAGGTCGGTGATGTGCTCGAAGACGAGGCAGGCCACCGCGGCGTCGAAGCTGGCTGTCGCGAAGGGCAGCGCGGCGGCGCCGGCCCGGGCGTAGGACGGCCCCCCGGCCCGCTTCGCCGCGACGGTGAGCTGCGTCCAGGTCGGATCGATCCCGATCGCCGTCCGTGCGCCGTCGGCCAGCGCCAATCGGGCGACCTGACCCTCGCCGCAGCCGACGTCGAGCACCCGGGGCGCGCCGGCGAGGTGCTGCCGGATCAACGGGAGGATCTGCTCCTCGTACTCCGGGTCCGCGCCTTCCGTGAACCCCTCCTGCCACCAGGTGGCGTGCTGCTCCCAGAGGTCCTGCGGCGGCTCGGTCACCGGGCGAACCCGTGGATCTTGCGGTGCACCGCGTCGGCCACCGTGTCCGGTAACCACGGCAGCGCCTGCAGCTCCTCGAGCGTCGCCCGCTTCACCGCGTTGACGCCGCCCAGCTCCTTCACGAGGCGCTTGCGGCGGACCTCACCCAGCCCGGGGATGTCGTCGAGGACGCTCTTCGTCATGCGCTTGCCCCGCAGCTGGCGGTGGTACGTGATCGCGAACCGGTGGGCCTCGTCGCGGATGCGCTGGAGGAGGTAGAGCGCGTCGGACTGCCGGGGCAGCCGGCACGGATCGGCCTCGCCCGGCAGGTACACCTCCTCGAACCTCTTGGCCAGCGCGGCCACCGGGATCTCGTCGGCCAGGCCGAGCTCCTCCACGACGCGCACGGCGACGCCGAGCTGGCCCTTGCCACCGTCGACGAGGAGCAGCTGCGGCGGGTACGCGAACTTCCCGGGCCGGTCCGACGCGGGCTTGCGGCGCTCGGACAGGTACGCGGTGAGGCGGCGGGTGAGCACCTCCTCCATCGCGGCGAAGTCGTCGTTGCCGGGCACGCCCTTGATCTTGAAGCGGCGGTACTCCGACTTCTTCGGCAGCCCGTCCTCGAGCACGACCATCGACCCGACGTAGTCCGAGCCCTGGATGTGGCTCATGTCGTAGCACTCGATGCGCAGGGGCGCGACGGGGAGGCCCAGGTGGTCCTGCAGCTCGTTGAGCGCCTTGGCCCGGCTGTTGTGGTCCGACGCCCGGCGCAGTCGGTGGCGCACGAACTCCTCCTGGGCGTTGCGGGTGACCGTGGCCTGCAGCTCCCGCTTGTCGCCCCGCTGCGGCACCCGCACCGCGACCCGGGAGCCGCGGATCGACGAGAGCCACTCCTCGTACAGGGGGGTGTCCTCGACCTCGCCGGGGACGAGCACCACCTTGGGCACGCCCAGGGGCGGGTCGTCGTAGAGGCCTTCGAGGACGGTGCCGAGCAGCTCGCCCGGTGTCACGTCCTCGACCTTGTCGAGGATGAAGCCCTTGCGCCCGGTCACGCGCCCGCGGCGCACGAAGAAGACCTGCACCGCCGCCTCGAGCTCGTCCTCGGCCAGCCCGATGACGTCGAGGTCCTCGGAGCGCTCCGCCACCATCTGCTGCTTCTCGATCGCCTTCTCGACGCTCGTGAGGCGGTCGCGCAGGCGGGCGGCCTGCTCGAACTCGAGCTCGGCGGCGGCCTCCTGCATCTGGCTGCGGAGCCGCACCACCACCCCGTCGGTGTCGCCGTCGAGGAAGTCGAGCAGCTCCTGGGTGTGGCGGGCGTACGCCTCGGGGGTGACCTCGCCCACGCACGGTCCCGAGCACTTCTCGATGTGGAACAGGAGGCAGGGGCGTCCGAGGCGCCGGTGGTACTCGAGCTTGTTGTCCGAGCACGTGCGCAGCGGGAACGTGCGCAGGAGCAGGTCGAGCGTCTCCCGGATCGCGTAGGCGTGGCCGTACGGGCCGAAGTACCGCACGCCCTTGCGCTTGCGACCCCGCATCACCATCGGCCGGGGCCACTCCTGGTCGAGGGTCACCGCCAGGAACGGGTAGCTCTTGTCGTCCTTCAGCCGGATGTTGAAGCGGGGCAGGTGGGCCTTGATGAGGGTGTTCTCCAGCATCAGGGCCTCGACGTCGTTGCGGACCTGGATCCACTCGACGGTCTCCGCGGCGGCCACCATCGACGCCGTGCGGGGCGGCAGGCTGGCGGGGTTCACGAAGTAGTTCGACAGGCGCGACCGGAGCGAGTGCGCCTTGCCCACGTAGATGACCCGCCCGTCCCGGTCCTTGAACTGGTACGAGCCGGGGGCATCCGGGATCGTGCCGGCAGGCGGGCGCTGGACCATCTCCCGAGGATACGGGTGGCTGGGCGTTGGGTACCTTGGCATGGTGCCGTCGTGGAGGGTCAAGGCAACGCTCCAGCGCGCCTTCTCTGCGGTCCCGGGCGGGCACCGCCTGAACTACCTGCTCCAGCGCCACGTCACCCACGGCGTGCCCGTGTCCGACGACGCGCTGCGCGCCGCGGTGGAGATCGCCCGCGACCACCTCCAGCGCATAGGACCGCACTCCGCCCGACCAGCCGCCGACGGGCACTTCTTCGAGTTCGGGGCCGGATGGGACCTGCGGATCCCCCAGATCCTGTGGTGCCTCGGGGTCGAGCAGCAGACCGTCGTCGACATCCGGCCGCTCGTGCGCCCCGCGCTCGTGCACGACATCGCCCGTCGTCTCGCCGCGACGGCGACCGGGCTCGGCCTCCCCCGCGTCCCCTCGGTCGAGGACCCGTTCGACCTCGAACGCCACCTGGCGGCGCTCGGCATCGAGTACCGCGCTCCGTGCGACGCGCGCGCCACGGGCCTCCCGGCCGGGTCGGTCGACCGGATCACGAGCACGAACACCCTCGAGCACATCCCGCCGGCCGAGATCACCGCGATCTACCGGGAGTGCCGGCGCATCCTCGCCCCCGATGGCCTCGTCAGCTTCCAGATCGACTACCGGGACCACTACGCCGGCTTCGACCCCTCGGTGTCGATCTACAACTTCCTCCGCTTCGAGGACGCCACCTGGCGGCGCTACAGCCCCGCACTGCACTTCCAGAGCCGGCTGCGCCACCGCGAGCACGTCGCCCTGGTCGAGGAGGCGGGGTTCGAGGTCCTCGACGAGGTCACGATCGTGGGCGACGCCGACGCCCTCCGGGCCCTCGAGGCCCTCCCCCTCGCGGCCCGGTTCCGTCCGCTGTCGAAGGAGGAGCTGGCCGTCTGCGAGAGCAGGTTGGTGCTCCGCTGACGCGCGGGCGGTACGCTGACCAGCGCCGGCCCGGTATCCGGCGACATATCAGGTTCCGGGGACGACATCCCCGCGGGAGAGGCGACCGGGCTGTCCCCGCCGTCCGCAGCACCGGAGCCACCAACCGTGGAGGGAACCCCACAAGATGCTCCGACTCCAGCAACCGCTCGACGAGCGATTCGTCGCCGCCCCCGCGGACGAGCTGGCCGACCGCATCGCGGCCGCCAAGGCCGCGCTCGGCGAGCGCGTGTTCGTCCTCGGCCACCACTACCAGCGGGACGAGGTCATCCGCTGGGCCGACGCCCGCGGAGACAGCTACCGCCTGTCGGTCCTCGCCCAGCAGCAGGCCGCGGCCGAGTACATCGTCTTCTGCGGCGTGCACTTCATGGCCGAGTCGGCCGACGTGCTGACCGCCGACCACCAGCAGGTGATCCTCCCGGACCTCAACGCCGGCTGCTCCATGGCCGACATGGCCGACCTCGACGAGGTCGAGGAGGCCTGGGACGCCCTGGGCGCGGTCACCGACATCGGCCGGGTCGTGCCCGTCACGTACATGAACTCGTCTGCCGCGCTGAAGGCGTTCGTGGGCCGCAACGGCGGCGCCGTCTGCACCTCGACCAACGCCCGGGCCGTCCTCGAGTGGGCCTTGGCCAAGGGCGACCAGGTCCTGTTCTTCCCCGACCAGCACCTCGGGCGCAACACCGCGCTGGCCATGGGCTACGCCCTCGACGACATGGTCGTGTGGGACCCGCGCAAGGAGCGGGGCGGCCTCACCGAGACCGAGTGCAAGCAGGCCACGATGCTGCTCTGGAAGGGCCACTGCTCCGTGCACCAGCGCTTCCGGCCCGAGCACGTCGCCGCGTTCCGCGAGGCCAACCCCGAGGGCATCGTCGTCGTGCACCCCGAGTGCAGCCACGAGGTGTGCGGGGTGGCCGACCAGGTCGGCAGCACCGACTACATCATCCGCGCCGTCGCTGAGGCGCCCGCTGGCTCGGTCATCGGCGTCGGCACCGAGATCCACCTCGTGAACCGGCTCGACGCGGAGACGCCGGACAAGACCGTGGTGTCGCTCGATCCCCTCGTGTGCCCGTGCTCCACGATGTTCCGCATCGACGCCCCCCACCTGTGCTGGGTGCTCGAGGAGCTCGTCGAGGGCCGCGTGCCGAACCGCATCACGGTCGACCCCGAGACGGCCGAGTGGGCGAAGGTCGCGCTCGAGCGCATGCTCGAGATCGTCTGAGCCGCAGTTGGACGAGGGCAGCGCCGAGGACCGACTGCGGCCGCGGCGCCGGCAGCACGCGTACCACCCGCTGCGGCTGCTCGCCGCCGCCTTGCAGGCGGAGGTGGCCGATACGCCCACCCCCGTGCTCGACCTCGGATGCGGCGCCAAGCCCTACGACCCGCTGCTCGCCCGGCCGTCCATCGGCCTCGACGCCCAGGCCTTCCACGGTCGCCCCGATGCACTCGCGCTCGCCGAGCACCTCCCCGTGCGTGACGCGTCGGTGGGCACCGTCCTGTCGACCCAGCAGCTCGAGCACGTGAACGACCCGGCGCTGGTGCTCGCCGAGGCCCGCCGGGTGGTGCGGCCGGACGGTCGCCTGCTGCTGTCCACGCACGGCGTGTGGGCCCACCACCCCGACCCGCGCGACCTCTGGCGCTGGACCCAGGAGGGGCTCGAAGAGCTCGTCACCCGGGCCGGCTTCCGGGTCGAGCGCGTCCACCCGCTGGGGGGCCCGGTGACCGCCGGCGCGCTGCTGGCCACGTACCCGCTGGCCGGCGCCGCCCGCCGAGGCGGCCCCCAGCGGCTGGTCGCCGCCGCGGTGCTCTGGCTGCTGAACGCCGTGCTCGGGCCGATCGACCGAGTCGTCGGGCGCGCCGCGCCCCGCCCCTACGGCAGCGTGGGCTACCTGGTCGTCGCGTCACCGGCGGCCGAGACGCGCACGACGAGCCCGGGCGACAGGTAGGGGTTCCAACGCCGCACGAGCGCGGCCACCGAACCCCGGAGCCGGTTCACCAGCCCGGGTGGCCGGCGCCAGTCGTGCATCCAGAACGCGTCGACGCGGAGCCCGGCCGCCTCGACCGCGTGGACGAGCGTGTAGGGCGAGTACACGAGGACGTGGTCCGGGTGGGTCGGCTCCCGACGCCGCAGGGCCAGCTTCGCGGCCGCCACCCAGCCGTACGCGTTGGGCGTGGTGATCAGGGCCGTCGCGCCGCGCGAGGCGAGCAGCTCGCGCAGCCCGACGAGGAAGAGGCCGGGGCTCGGCAGGTGCTCGATGAGCTCCGACGCGATCACCACCTCCACGTCGTCGGGCAGTGGCACGGAGGCGAGGTCCTGCACGTCCCCGACGCGGTACTCCCCCGGCACGCGCTCCTCGAGGAGGGCGATCCCCGGAGCGCTGATGTCGACGCCGACCAGGTGGGTCGCCACCGCGCCAAGTCGCGCGTGGAGCAGGAGGCCGGCGTCGAGGCGGACCTCGGTCAGCCGGTCGTCGACGCAGCCGAGGTGGACGACGCGGCGCCCGCGAGCCGCGGCGACGAGCAGGTCGCGGCGGTCGACGACGCCGGCGAGCGCAGGCAGCGCCTGGAGCGGCTCGTAGTCCGACGACGACGCCACCGCTCCGACGGTAGTCAGGACGGTCACAGGAGGGCTCCGATCGAGATGGCGGCGGCACCGACCAGCGCCGACGCGGCGAGGAATCGGTGGGGGGCACCCGATGGCCGGATCGACGACCAGGCGAAGAACCCGTAGGTGGTGACGAGCATCGCGAGCGAGCCGGCCACGGCGACCCCCTGCAGGCCGATCGAGGCGCCGGCCAGCAGCGCGGCGGCCATCACCGCGAGCCGGACGAGCTCCACGGTGAAGAGGGCTCGGGCGCGCCCCTCGACGAGGGCGTGGATGCCGACCAGCGGGAGCAGCAGCCGCCAGGGCGTCGCCAGGAACAGCGGCACCATCAACGGCGCGGCATCGGCCCACCGGTCCCCCAGGACGGGTCCGACCAGCGGCGACAGCAGCGCGCCGAGGGCGCCGAAGGCCGTCCCGAGGAGGAGGAGTCGCCGCACGAGGCGGCCCAGGGCGTCCGGGCGGTCGACCCCGTCGGCGGCGGCGAGGTCGAGGGTCCCGAGGCGCACCAACACCGCGTTGAGCTGCATCGGCAGGGCGCTGGCGGCCCGGAAGGCGAGCCCGTAGAGACCCAGGGCGCGGTCCCCGAGCAGGAGCGCGACCACGAGGTAGTCGAGGTTGGCGATCGCGAAGGCGACGACCTGGGTGCCGAGGATCCAGCCGGGCGTGGCCTCGTGGCCGTCGTCGGCGAACGTCCTCGCCACCACCGCGCCGAAGGGGAGGATCTCGAGGACGCTCTTGGCGGCGAACGCGAGCGCGACGGCCACCGCGGCATGGCCAGGGTGGGCGGCCAGCGCCACGATCGCGAGGAAGACGGCGCTGGCCGCCACCTCGGTGCGGGCCACGACGCGGACCTGCCCGAGGCGCAAGGCGGCG
>DATFFY010000319.1:0-2600 GCA_035249805.1 Acidimicrobiales bacterium
GCCGCGTCGGCGCCGCCGGCCACCTCGAAGGTGACGACGGTGCCGCCGTTCCGCATCTGGCGCTTGGCCAGGTCGTGCTGCGGGTGGCTCGGGAGGTACGGGTACGACACCGACGCGATGGCGGGGTGGCCCTCGAGGAACGCCGCGAGCCGGAGCGCCGACGCGGCCTGCTGCCGGGACCGCGTCGGGTGGGTGCGGATCCCGCGCAGGCCGTTCCACGCGTCGAACGGGGACGCCTGGGCGCCCAGCACCCCCTGCCACGTGGCGATCGCGTCGATGAGCTCGGTGCTGCCGGCGACGACGCCGAGCAGCGCGTCGTTGTGCCCGGCCAGCCCCTTGGTGGCGGCGTGGAGCACGAGGTCCGCGCCGTGGTCGAGCGGGCGCTGCACCGCGGGCCCGGCGAAGGTCGAGTCGACGACCTTGAACGGCCCGGTGATCGCGCCGAGGGCGTCGAGGTCCACGAGCGACAGCGCAGGGTTGGCCGGCGTCTCGGCGAGGATGACCTGCGTCTTGCCGGGTCGCACGGCCGCCCCGATGGCCGCCGCGTCGGTGCCGTCGACGAAGGTCACGTCGATGCCGAAGCGGGGCAGGTGGAACGCGAGCAGCGCGTAGGTCACGGAGAAGACCTGGCGGGTGGCCACGACGTGGTCACCCTGGGAGCAGAGCCCGAGCACGACCGAGGTGACCGACCCCATGCCCGACGCCGACGCGAGCGCGGCCTCGGCGCCCTCGAGCTCGGCGACGGCCTCCTCCAGCTCGCGGACCGTGGGGCTGCCGAAGCGGGAGTACAGCTTCGTCGTGCGGGCCGCGCCCACCATCGCCGCGTGCTCCGCCACGGTCGCGACCTCGTAGGTCGTGCTGGGGAAGAGCGCGGGCGCGAGCGAGTCGCCGCTGGCGGAGCGGCCGGCGGTGATGGCCGTCGTCTCGATGTTCGGTTCGGGCTCAGGCATAGAGGGTCTCCATGTCGTCGAGGAAGGCGCTGAGCGGCACACCGACCTGGTCGTGCTCGATGAGGAACGCGTCGTGGCCGTGCGGGCTGTCGAGCTCGACCGACCGGGCCTCGATGCCGGCCCGCCGTGCGTGCTCGACGATGGCCTGGCTCTGGTACAGCGGGTAGAGGATGTCGCTCTGCACGCCGATGGCCAGGACGGGGGCCCGCTGCAGCTCCATGGCCGCGTCCACGCCCCCGCGGCCGCGCCCCAGGTCGTGCAGGTCCATGGCCTTGGTCAGCAGCAGGTAGGAGTTCGCGTCGAAGCGGCGCACGAGCTTGTCGCCGTGGTACTCGAGGTACCGCTCCACCTCGAACCGCTGCCAGAGCGAGAACCCGTCGAGCGGCTCGACCACCTCTCTGCCGAAGCGCCGCGTGAACACGTCGTCGCTGCGGAAGGTGATCTGGCTCACCATGCGGGCGAGGGCGAGGCCCTCGTGCGGTCCCTCGCCGGGGGGCGCGTCGTAGTAGTCGCCGCCGTTCCAGCGAGGGTCCATGCGGATGACGCGCCGGCCGGTGGACCACCACGCGATCTGCTGCGCGCTGGCGGCCGCGGCCGTGGCGATCGGGACGATCGACCGCACGCGATCCGGGAACATCACGGCCCACTCGAGCACCTGCATGCCCCCCATGGACCCGCCCACGACCGCGTGCCAGCGCTGGATGCCGAGGTGGTTGGCGAGCTGGGCCTCGCTGCGGACCCAGTCGCGCACGGTGACGACCGGGAAGCGGCTCCCCCACGGCTTGCCGTCGTCGGGGTGGGGGCTGGCCGGGCCGGTCGTGCCCTGGCAGCCGCCGAGCACGTTCGCGCACACCACGAACCACCGATCCGTGTCGATCGGGAGGCCGGGGCCGATCATCCCCTCCCACCAACCTGGGGTCGGCTGGCCCGGCAGCAGCGGGCCGACGGCGTGGGCGTCGCCGGTGAGCGCGTGGCACACGAGCACCGCGTTGGAGGCGTCGTCGCGCAGCGTCCCCCAGGTCTCGTAGGCGATGGTCACGTCGCGGAGCACCCCGCCGCCCTCGAGCGCGAACGGGCGGTCGCCGAGGTGCAGGAGCTGGCGCTGCGCGAGCGGATCGCCGGGTCGCCACGCGCCGGAGGACGGCAGCAGCGAGACATGCGAACGCCGGAGCTCGTCGCCGGCCGACCCTGCCACCACCTCGATCTCCTCCTTGGACACTTCGTTGCCCCGTCGCCGGGACCACATCCCCGCCCGGAGGCGGGTGAGGCACCTTGGGTGTCCCTCCCAGGTTGCCGGACCCGGTTGCCCAGGCCACTCCTGATGTCGGCGCAGAGGCTACCGAACCCCGCGCGCGAGGCCAAGCGGGCTTCTCACGCGAGTGCCTAGGTCCGGCCTGCCAGAGGATGAGTGAACACGTCCGGGATCTCGGACACATCCACTCGGACGGTCGACGACCGGACCTATCGACTCGCGTGCCACCAGCGGACGATGGCGGACGCGGCGTGGGGGGCCACGGCGTACATGGCGGTGGCGGGGGCGGTGTAGGCGGACAGGTCGCCGGCGGCGAGGGCCGCGGCCGCGGCTTGCCAGGCGTCCTCGTCGACGGGCAACGGCGCCGCCAGGACGAGGGTCGTCGACGTGCGGATGGC
>DATFFY010000320.1:0-2679 GCA_035249805.1 Acidimicrobiales bacterium
CCTCGATGTCCGCGATGCCGGCGTCGAGGTCGCCCGTGACGACACGAGCCAGCCCGACGGCCCAGACCACGGGTCCCATCGGCACCATGAAGTAGTGCGCCCAGTGGTCGCGGTACGGCTCGAGCGCTTCGAGCGCCTTCGCCGCGAGGTCCGAGTCGCCGAGGTTCCAGGCCGTGAGCGTGAGCTGGACCGACGGGATGTAGGGGAAGACGTCGACGACGAGGGCGCGCGGGTCGAGGTCGTGGTCGCTGACGACCGCTCGGGCCTCGTCGAGCCGACCTTCCTCGGACAGCGCCCAGGCGTGCGCGCAGCGCCAGACCACGCCCAGCGGGTACTGGTCGGCGAAGGCCGCGGCGTCGTCGGCCAGCGACCCCATCGTCCCCCGCAGCCACGAGTGCCCGTGGATGACGGCGCCCCACCACTGGACCCCGTCGGCCTGTCCGAGCTCCTGCGACTCGTGCAGCATCGCATCGTTCGCGGCTGCCGCGCCGGCGAGGTCGCCGCGCAGCAAAGGCGTGCGCACGTCGTTGGCGTGGGCGATCCAGCGAATGATCGGCGCCGCGTCCGCGTCCGCCACGGCCACGAACTCGCGAGTGACCCGCTCGCACGCGGCCAGGTCGCCGGCCGCGAGGAGGGTGCCCGCGTAGAAGATCCGAGCGATGACGCGCTGCGTCGGATCGCCCTGGGCGTCGGCCAACCGCGTCGCCTCCGCACCCCGCTCGAGCAGGGCCGGGATGCGATGCCCGGACATGGAGGAGTACCCGGTGAGCGCGAGCACGTAGCTGAGCAGCCGGTCGTCGCCGACGGCCCGGGCCATTGTCACCGCCTCGTCGCCGAGGGCCAGGCGGCGCTCGTCCTCCCGGGAGAACGTGAGCTCCGAGGCCAGCAGGGCCAGGAGCCCGGCTCGCTCCGGGCTCGGCTCGTCACCGACGAGGCCCAGCGCCTCCTCGATCACGGCCACCACGTCCGCGTCGACGTCTGACACGATCGCCGCGAACCCCCGGGTGTTGGCCTGCACGCAGCGCACGGTGAGGTCGACGTCACCGAGCTCCAGTGCCCGGCGCGACGCCTCCAGCAGGACGTCGTGGTACCCCGGATCGCCCTGGTCCCGGAGGCACTCGCCGAGGCCGCAGCGGGCCAGGACCCACGAGGCCGACCCGACCTCGTCGACGTCCTCCAGCAGGTCGAGGGCGGCGCGGAAGCGGGCGTCGGCGTCGGCGAAGGCGCGGGCGGCCAGGGCCTCCTCGGCCGCGGCGAGCGTGTAGCGCAGCGCACGGCTGAGGTCGCCACCGTCCGGTCCGGCCTCCGTGCAGTGCAGCGCGAGCGCCCGGACGTCCTCGGGGCGCACCTTCTCGAGGACGTCGGCCACCCGACGGTGGAGGCGCCGGCGCCTGGTAGCCGAGAGCTCCTCGTACAGCGTGGTGCGCACGAGCGCGTGGGCAAACCGGAACCGGTCGACCTCGAGCTCCTCGACGAGGCGGGCCCGCACGGCCTCGTCGAGCGCGTCGAGGATGGCGTCGTCCGTGCCGTCGACGACGCCGGTGAGCACCTCCATGTCGAAGTCGCGGCCGACGACCGAGGCGACCGACAGGACGTCGTTGGCCGTGTCGGTCAGCCGGTTGAGGCGCCGACCGACGACGTCGCGGACGCCCTCGGGCACGGCGATGTGGTCGGGGTCGGGCACGATCCACCGGTCGCCCTCGCGCCGCACGCCACCCGTCTCGATGAGGTGTCGCAGCACCTCGGCCACGAAGAACGGGTTGCCTTCGGTCTCCGCGTACACGACATCGGACAGCCGCAGGGCGTCGGCGTCGAGATCGTGGCCGGCTGCAGCAGTGATCAAGTCCACCACCTCGCCCGCGCTGAGGTTGTCCACGGGAAGCCGCTCGACCCCAGGTAGCCGGCGCAGGTCGCCGATCACCGCGGCGAGCGGGTGCGACCGGGTGACATCCGTGTCGCGGTAGGTCGCGATCACGAGCAGGGGTGCCCCTTCGTCGGCCACGCTGCGGACGACGTGCTGCAGCAGCTGCAGCGTCGGCTTGGTGGCCCAGTGCACGTCGTCGAGGACGACCACGCAGCCGGCTCCCGCGGCACGTGCCGCGTCGACGATCCACGACGCACAGGCCTCGAACAGCCGATGCTCCTCCGAGGCGGGATCGGAGGCGACGGGCTGGTCCGATGCGGCGATTGCGTCGCCGAGGTCGGGGACGAGGCGCCGGAGCTCGCCAGGTAGGCGGCCCAGCGCAGGCGATGCTGCGTGCTCCACGTAGTGGGCCAGTGCCTCCACGAACGGCTGGTACGGCACGCCCAGTCCCTCGTCGCACCGGCCGAACAGCACGAGCGCGCCGTCGGCGAACGCCGCGCGGCACACCTCGGCCGCGGTGCGGGTCTTGCCCACCCCCGGCTCTCCCGCCAGGAGCACCGTGCGGGGCGTGCCCTGGTGAACGGCCCGCCACTCGTCGGCCAGCCGCGCCCGAAGGTCGTCACGTCCCACGTACACGGTGGCCAGCGCTCCGGTGAGCGCCGGCGGGAGGGGCACCGTCTCCTCGCCGGTCGCGACGCGATCGATCAGGGGCTCCCACAGCACGCGGCACGCGGGCACGGGCTCGGCGAGACCCTTGAGCTCGAGCTCGCCCATCGGCTCGAAGGAGAAGCCCCCGCGGCCCCGGGCCAGCGCCC
>DATFFY010000321.1:0-8292 GCA_035249805.1 Acidimicrobiales bacterium
TCGTGGACGACCACGCCGAGCCGCTCGGACAGCAGCGCGGTCGCCGCCCGCGCGAACCCGGGCGGCGCGTTCAGCCCGGTGCCCGTCGCGGTGCCGCCCAACGGCACCTCCCCCACCCGCTCGACTGCCGCTGCGATGCGCTCGGCCGCCTGGCTCACCTGCGTGGCGTAGCCCCCGAGCTCCTGGCCGAGGGTGACGGGCGTGGCGTCCATGAGGTGCGTGCGGCCGGCCTTCACCACGTGGGCGTTGGCCTGGGCCTGCTCGTCGAGGACGCCGGCGAGGTGGTCGAGCGCGGGGAGGAGATCGCGGCGCGCCGCGACGGCGGCCGCGAGGTGGATCGCCGTGGGGAAGACGTCGTTCGACGACTGCGACGCGTTCACCTCGTCGTTGGGGTGGACGGGCCGGCCGAGGCGCTCCCCCGCGAGGTGGGCGATGACCTCGTTCGCGTTCATGTTCGTCGACGTGCCGGAGCCGGTCTGGAACGTGTCGACCGGGAACTGGTCGTCCCAACGCCCGTCGGCGACCTCTTCGGCGGCCGCCGCGATGGCCGACGCGACATCGGCGTCGAGCACCCCGAGCTCGCCGTTGACCTCCGCGGCCGCGGCCTTCACCGCGCCGAGGGCGTGCACCAGCGCCCGCTCCACGGGCCGGCCCGAGACGGGGAAGTTCTCGACCGCCCGCTGCGTCTGGGCGCCCCACTTCGCCGCGGCCGGGACCTCGACCTCGCCCATCGTGTCCCGCTCGACCCGGACCTCATCGGTCGCCATGCCGTCAACGCTAGGGGCTGGCCGGGTGATGCAGGTGCGCAGATCGGCGGTTCGGCGCGCCGCTCGCAAGGACGCAGGGCTCGCCACTAGCCAGCGCCCTGATGGCGCTGCCCGAGGACGCCGCGAGCGGCGATGCCGGGCCGTCGAGCTGCGTGCCATGCATCGCCCGGCCAGCCCTCTGGGCTGTTGCCCTGCGTCGCCGCGGTCTCCCGGGATGTGCCATCGTCGTGGCGGGGCGGACCCTGCACCGATGCCCCCTGGAGGTCGCCATGCCCGCATCCCGCCGTCACCTGCGCCTGCTGGCCGCGCTGTTCGCCGTCGGCCTGTTCGCGACCGCCTGCAGCGATGACGACAGCACCGACGACCCCACGATCCAGGACGGGGGCGACGACGGTGGCCAGGCTGCGGCCGACGGCCCCGCCGACGAGGGGGCGACCGACGATGGCGAGGACGGCGGCGGCGATGGCGGGGACGCCGGTGACCCGTGCTCGCTCATCACCCAGGCCCAGCTGCAGGAGGCGTTCGGCTCGCCGTGGGACGAGGGCGAGGCCACCGAGCAGGCCGAGACCGGCGGAGACCAGTGCACGTGGACCAACACGGACGCGCCGCCGGTCAAGACCTTCAGCGTGGTCGTGTACACGAACGACGGCCTCGAGGGCACGCCGGTCGGCCAGGGCGCGGGCGACGTCGCCGGCCTGTTCGAGCTCAACAAGGGTGCCGTGACGGTCGACGAGGAGCTGGAGATCGGCGACGACGCGTTCCGGGCCGCCACCAACGTGTGGGTGCTCGACGGCGACACCCTCTACAACTTCTCGACCTTCCTCGGCGACAGCGAGGAGGCCACCGCGGGCCTGGTCGACCTGGCCGAGCAGACCGTCGACGGCTGACGCGGCACGGTGGGCGACCTCCCCTTCACCGAGCTCCTGCCCCTCGGCCAGGACGACACGCAGTACCGGCTCCTGACCACCGAGGGGGTGGCGACGGTCGAGGCGGCCGGCCGCACCTTCCTCCAGGTCGAGCCCGCGGCCCTGACCCTCCTCACCCGCGAGGCGTTCCGCGACATCGCGCACCTGCTCCGACCCGGGCACCTGCAGCAGCTGCGGAACATCCTCGACGACCCGGAGGCGTCGGCCAACGACCGCTTCGTCGCGCTCGACCTCCTGAAGAACGCCAACATCGCGGCGGGCGGGATCCTGCCGATGTGCCAGGACACCGGGACCGCCATCGTGATGGGCAAGCGGGGCGAGCTCGTGCTCACGGGCGGCGGCGACGAACGGGCCATCAGCCAGGGCATCCAGGAGACCTACGAGACGTCCAACCTGCGGTTCTCGCAGATGGCCCCGCGCACCATGTGGGACGAGGAGAACACCGGGACGAACCTGCCGGCGCAGATCGAGCTGTACGCCGCGCCGGGCGACGCCTACAAGCTCCTGTTCATGGCCAAGGGCGGCGGCTCGGCCAACAAGAGCTACCTGTACCAGGAGACGAAGGCCGTCCTGAACCGGTCCGCGATGCTGCGCTTCCTCGACGAGAAGCTCCGCACGCTCGGCACGGCGGCGTGCCCGCCGTACCACCTGGCCGTCGTGATCGGCGGGACGTCGGCCGAGTTCGCGCTGAAGACGGCGAAGTACGCGTCGGCCCACTACCTCGACACGCTGCCGACCGAAGGGTCCGGGCTCGGGCACGGCTTCCGGGACCTCGAGCTCGAGCAGGACGTCCTCGCCCTCACGCAGGGCTTCGGCATCGGCGCGCAGTTCGGCGGCAAGTACTTCTGTCACGACGTCCGGGTGGTGCGGCTCCCCCGCCACGGCGCCTCCTGCCCCATCGCCGTCGCGGTGTCGTGCTCCGCCGACCGGCAGGCCCTCGGGAAGATCACCCGCGACGGGGTGTTCCTCGAGCAGCTCGAGGAGGACCCGGCGCGGTTCCTGCCCGAGATCACCGAGGAGGACCTCGCCGCGGCGGAGGACGTCGTCCGCATCGACCTCAACCGCCCGATGGCGGAGATCCGGGCCGAGCTCAGCCGGTATCCCGTGAAGACGCGGCTCTCGCTCAGCGGCCCGATGGTCGTGGCCCGCGACATCGCCCACGCCAAGATCAAGGAGCGCCTCGACGCGGGCGAGCCGATGCCCGAGTACCTGCGCGACCACTGCGTGTACTACGCCGGGCCGGCCAAGACGCCGAAGGGCTACGCGTCGGGCTCGTTCGGCCCGACCACCGCCGGGCGCATGGACTCCTACGTCGCCGAGCTCCAGGCCGCGGGGGGCTCGTTCGTGATGCTGGCGAAGGGCAACCGCAGCCGGCAGGTCACCGAGGCCTGCGCCCAGCACGGCGGCTTCTACCTCGGCTCGATCGGCGGACCGGCCGCCCGGCTCGCGCAGGACTGCATCCGCAAGGTCGAGGTGCTCGAGTACCCGGAGCTGGGCATGGAGGCGGTCTGGCGGATCGAGGTCGAGGACTTCCCCGCCTTCATCGTCGTGGACGACAAGGGCAACGACTTCTTCGACCAGGTCAGCACCCCCGTCACGCTCTCCTGACGAGTTCTGGCCCGGATTCGCCACAGCGGGCTGTGGCGAGATCGGGCCAGAACCCGTCGGGACGGGTCAGGCCAGGGCCACGAGGTCGAGGTAGTCGTCGCTCCAGTGGTCGAGCGTGCCCTCCGGCATGAGGAGGACGCGGTCGGGCCGCAGGTCGCGCACGAACGGCGCGTCGTGGCTCACGAGCACGATGCTGCCCGGCCAGTCGCGCAGGCCCTCGGCCACGGCCTCCCGTGAGCCGGGGTCGAGGTTGTTGGTGGGCTCGTCGAGCAGGAGCAGGTTGTGGCGGCCGGCCACGAGGATCCCGAGGGCGAGCTTCGTCTTCTCGCCGCCCGAGAGGGTGCCGGCGTCCTGGTGCACCTTGTCGCCGGTGAGGCCCATGGCGCCGACGATCGACCGCAGCATCGGGTCGGGCGCGTCGGGCACCTGCTCGCGGAGGTGGTCGAGGATCGACCGGCCCGCGTGGATGCCCTCGTGCTCCTGCGCGTAGTACCCGGCCACGACGTTGTGGCCCAGCTGGAAGCCGCCCTCGTCCGGCGCCCGCTCGCCGGCGAGGACCCGCAGGAGGCTCGTCTTGCCGGCGCCGTTGAGGCCCATGATGAGCAGCCGGTCGCCCCGCTCGACGGCGACGTCGACGTCGCGGAACACCTCGAGCGCGCCGTAGCGGACGGCGAGGCCCGACCCCTCGAGCACCGTGCGCCCGGGGGGCGGCGGCGCCGGGAAGCGGACCGCCACGCGGCGATCGGCCTTGCGGGCCTCGACGCCGTTCGCCTCGATGCGCACGATCCGCTTCTCGATGCTGTGCGCCATCGCCGCCTTGCTGTTCTTGGCGCCGAAGCGGTCCACGAGGGCCTGGAGCCGATCGACCTCCTTGGCCTGGCGCTGCGCGGCCTTCGCGAGGCGCACCTCGTCCCGCTCGCGGGCGACCAGGTACTGCGAGTAGGTGCCCTTGTACTCCTCGAGGCCGCCGATCGCGTCGTCGTCGCGCCGGTCGAGGTGGAGGACGCGGGTGATCGCCTCGTCGAGCAGGTCGAGGTCGTGGCTGATGACGAGCAGCGCCCCGCGGTAGGACCGCATGAACGCGAGCAGCCAGTCCTTGGCGTCGCTGTCGAGGTGGTTCGTCGGCTCGTCGAGCAGGAGGACGTCGCTGCCCGCGAAGAGGATGCGGGCGATCTCCACCCGCCGCCGCTGGCCGCCCGACAGCGAGCCGATGGGCAGGTCGAGGCGATCGGCCTCGAGCCCGAGCCCGGCGGCGATCCGCCGCACCTCGCCCTCGGCGGCGTAGCCGCCGTCGTGCCGGAACTGCTCCTCGGCCTGCGTGAACCGCGCCACCGCCCGCTCCGACGGATCCTCCTCCATCTGGACCCGCAGCTTCTCGATGCGGGTCATCGCCTCGTCCACGCCCCGCCCCGAGAGGATGTGGCGGACGGCGGGGATCGCGTCGTCCACGCCGTCGAGGCGGGGGTCCTGCGGCAGGTAGCCGAGGCCGCCGCTGCGGTGGACGACCCCCGCGGCCGGGTCGGCCGCCCCGCCGAGGACCTTCAGCAGGCTGGTCTTGCCGGCCCCGTTGCGGCCGACGAGCCCGACCTTGTCACGGGCGCGGATCGAGAAGCTGGCCCCCTCGAGCACGAGGGTGCCTCCGACCTCGACGGCGAGCTCCCGGACCTGCAGCACCGGGACATGGTGGTGGCTGCCCGCTCCCCGCGGCGAACTGGTTGCCTCAGCGGGCGATCCAGCCGCCGTCCACGGCGAGGACGTGGCCGGTGACGTAGGACCCCGCGTCGCTGGCGAGGAACAGCAGGGCACCGTCGAGCTCGTGCTCTTCGCCGCCCCGCCCCATGGGGCAGGTCCGCACCATGAAGTCGACTGCGCTCTCCTGGGCGTCCTCGCCGAACATCAGCGCCGTCATCTCCGACGGGAACCACCCCGGCGCCAGCGCGTTCACGCGCACGCCCTTGCGGGCCCACTGGCAGCCGAGCTCCCGCGTGAGGCTGATGACGGCGCCCTTCGACGCGCAGTACGACGCCTGCTTGATGGGCGTCGACGCGACGAGGCCGAGGATCGACGCCACCTGCACGATCGAACCGCTGCGGCGCTCGATCATGTGCCGCCCCGCGAGCTGGCTGAGGAGGAACAGCGCGTTGAGGTTGACGTCGACGACCTCGCGGAAGTGGTCGACGGCCTCCAGCTCGGCCGGCGCGGGCGCCCCGATGCCCGCGTTGTTCACGAGGATGTCGAGGTGGCCGTCGAGCCCGACGGCGTCGTGGATCAGGCGCTCGCAGTCGCTGTCGACCGACACGTCGCACGTGACCGGGACGAGCCGCTCCCCGAGCTCGTCGCGCAGCGCTTCGAGGCGGTCCGCGCGCCTGGCGGCGGCGACCACGGTGGCCCCCGCGGCGTGGAGCACCTTGGCGAAGCGGTTGCCCAGCCCGCTCGACGCCCCGGTGACGACGGCGACGCGCCCGTCGAGGCGGAAGGGGGTGCTGACGTCGATGGCTGCCATGCGCCGGGACGCTAGACCCCTCCTTCATGGCAGGCTGCCCGCCGTGAAGGTGCGGATCGGCTACGGCCTGGGGGTGCGGGCGTCGAGCGACCCGGAGCGCTTCACCGCGCTCGTCGACGGCCTCGAGCGCCTGCGGTTCGACTCCCTGTGGCTGTCCGAGCGCGTCACCGGCGACTGCCCCGACCCCATCGTCGGCCTGTCGATGGCGGCCGCCCGCACGACGCGGTTGAAGCTCGGCTTCTCGGTCCTCGTCCTGCCCGGCCGCAACCTGATGGTGCTGGCCAAGGAGCTGGCCACGCTCGACCGCCTGTCGGGCGGCCGGCTGCTGCCGGCGTTCGGGCTCGGCGTGGTGGACCCGGGCGAGCAGCAGGCGTTCGCGGTGCGCCGTGAGGAGCGAGCGGCCCGCTTCGACGAGGCGCTCCCCCTGCTCCGACGGTTCTGGAGCGGCGAGGCCGTCGACCACGAGGGCACGTACCACCGCTACGAGGGGGCGGTCGTCCGCCCGCTGCCGAAGCAGGAGCCGATGGACATCTGGCTCGGCGGCATCGCCCCGTCGGAGCTGCGCCGCTGCGGCCGGATGGGCGACGGCTGGCTGCCGTCGTTCTGCACACCGGAGGACGTGCGCAACGGCATCGACGTCATCGAGCGCACGGCTGCGGAGCACGACCGCAAGATCGACCCGGAGCACTTCGGCGCGCTCATCCCGTACTGCGACGGCGAGATCCCCGACCTCGTCCGCACCGCCGTCCAGGCCCGCCGGCCCGGTGTCGAGGTCGACCAGGTCGTCGCCGCGAGCCTGCACGGGCTCACGGAGATGATCGAGCGCCACATCGACGCGGGCGGGTCGAAGTTCGTCGCCATCCCGATCGTCGAGCCACCCGATTGGGACGACCACCTCGCCGAGGTGGCCGCCACGCTCATGCCGCTGCAGACCTAGGAGAGACCAGATGAAGTTCGGGGTGATGTTCGCCAACGTCGGTCCGATGACGACGCCCGAGGGCGCGGTCGGCATCGGCCGGGCCTGCGAGGACGCCGGGATCGAGTCCCTCTGGGCGGTCGAGCACGTCGTCGTCCCCGTGGGCTACGAGCCCAACTACCCGTACTCGCCGACGGGGCGCATGCCGGGACCCGAGGACAGCGACATCCCCGACCCGCTCATCTGGCTCTCCTACGTGGCCGCCGCCACCACGACGATCCGGTTGGCCACCGGGGTCCTGATCCTCCCCGAGCGCAACCCGCTCGTCCTCGCCAAGCAGCTCGCCACGCTCGACCGCCTCTCCGGCGGCCGGGTGGAGCTCGGCATCGGCGTGGGCTGGCTGCAGGAGGAGTTCGCCGCGCTCGGCATCCCGTGGGAGCGCCGCGGCGACCGCACCGACGACCACGTCGCGGTCCTGCGCAAGCTGTGGTCCGAGGGTCCGGCCACCCACGACAGCGACTTCACGACCTTCGGTGAGGTGTACTCGCGACCCCGCCCCACCCAGGGCACCATCCCGATCGTCGTCGGCGGCCACTCGAAGCCCGCCGCCCGTCGCGCCGGCCGACTCGGCGACGGGTTCTTCCCGGGCCGTGGCAGCCACGAGGAGCTGGCCGAGCTCATCCGCATCATGCGCGAGACCGCGGTCGAGCACGGCCGCGACCCCGACGCGATCGAGGTCACCTCCGGCGGCAACGGCGCCCTCGGCTCCGGCGCGCTCGACGAGGTGAAGCGCCTCGCCGACCTCGGCGTGTCGCGCGTGATCATCCCGCCGCTCGCGTTCGACGTCGAGGGCCAGCGCGAGGCCTTCGGCCGCTACGGCGACGAGGTCATCTCCAAGGTGTGAAACACGCGGGGCCGCTCACGGCAATGCAACGGCATGCTGCGCCGCCGTCGGATCCGCCTCCTCACCGCCGTCGTCCTCCTCACCGCCGCCGTCCTCCTCCACCCCACCACAGCCAGCGCCGGCGCCGCCCACGGAACCGGTCTGACGGCTCCTCCTCGGGTAAGTGTCGGGACGGTCATCGACGCGACCATCCTCATCACCAACACGAGCACGCCTCCCGAGAGCGCGGCGACACACGCTGTCACCGACATCTCGCTCACCCCGTCCTGCGGCTCAGCAACACCAGATGTGAATGGCAACTGTCCAGAGCCGGATGTTGGTGTCATCACCCCATCGATAACGGGAATGGGTGCAGCCGGAACTGCGTGCGCAGGTGTCACGTTCTCGATCGCACCAGCCTCCTCGCCGGGAGAGTTCGCGCTCGGGCCGAGCGTCCCCCTCGTGCTCGGTCCCCCCGGTGAAGCCACTGACAGCTGCGAGATCAATCTGACGCTCACAGTTCAGCGAATGCCTGCAGCGGATGCCCTGCCGGACGCCGGCAACCAGACCGTGGCGATCGTCTCGTCCATCGGGACGTCGACGACGGGCACAACCTCGTTCGCCTCGGGAGCAAGACCGATCACAGTCGAGAAGGCTGCGCCGCAGGTCACGACGCAGGTCGTGGACGC
>DATFFY010000322.1:0-6348 GCA_035249805.1 Acidimicrobiales bacterium
GGCGACGATCGCCGTCATCCAGACCAGCCCGACCGTGTTGAGCAGGGTGCGGTCCCAGCCGGCGTTCGTCCCGAGCACATCCACCCAGAAGTCCGTCTGCGAGAGCCCGTCGAAGGTGGCCACGCCGATCCAGACGACGGCCAGGGGCAGCACCCCGGGGGGTCGAGGCGCGGCGCGCCCCGTGACGCGTGCGAGGGCGGCCGAGATCGCCCCGAAGGCCTCGCCGGTGGCCAGCCACGCCGTTCCCCACAACAGGCCACCGGTGACCGCGGCGATGGCGTACGCCGCGACCGTGACGCCGACGACGCGCGGGGAGCTGGCGGCGTGGTGGGCGACGAACACCCACGAGAACCCGAGGAGGAACACGGCGGCGGTCCACGGCGGCGCCGCGTCTGGGTTGCCCTGACGACGGGTGAGCCGCTCGAGCAGCGCGACGATCGGCTGGAAGGGGTTGATCGCCCGCATCACGTCGCCGAGCAGCAGCGACAGCAGGGGCACCGCGTAGAACCACACGCGGAAGACGGCGAGCGTCGAGATGTTCGCGGCGGCCTCGTCGGGTCCCACGAACGCGGCGACGAGGGTGAGGACGAGCAGGACGAGGCCGACCAGCCACCCGACCACGCGCCACGAGCCGGGCTCGCGGACCCCGGTGACCGTGCCGTCGGCGACCTCGTCCTCGCTGGTGGCGGCGAGGCGGGACGTGGTCCACCCGCCCCGCAGCCACGCCGCGGTGCCGAGGACCGCGAGGGCGCCGAGGTAGCCGAGCAGCCACGACGGGGCCGGCAGCGAGTCGGCGCCGGCGTTGTGCGCGAGCACCGACAGCATGGGCGGGCAACCTACTTGGGGCGCCTGCGGGAACACAGGTCGGCCCGCCGGCGTTGGACGGTGTGAGTGGTCCCTGCCAACGGCGCTGCGCGACCATGGAGAACCCCCCGGAAGGAGCCCCAGCCCGTGCTGGAAGAGAAGGTCCGCACCACGATCGAGGCGATCCGGCCCGCCATCCAGGCCGACGGCGGCGACATCTTCCTGCGCGGCGTGGACGAGGGCACCGGCGTCGTCCAGGTGGAGCTCGTGGGGGCCTGCGTGAGCTGCCCCGCGTCGACGGTCACGCTCAAGGCCGGCATCGAGCGCATCCTCAAGGACCGGGTCGAGGGGATCACCGAGGTCGTGAACGTCGGGGAGACCCTGCTCGACGGCACGCCGGTTTCCTTGTAGCCGGCTCGGTAGCGTCCTCGGCCATGGCCGATGCTGCCGATCCCGGCGACCTGCTGGCCGCGGCGCGGTCGGGGGACCGGGCTGCGCTGGGACGTCTGCTGTCGCTCGTGGAGCGGGGCGGGCCCGAGGCCCGGACCGTGGCCCGCGTCACGCACCCCCTGGGCGGGGCCGCGTACACGGTGGGCATCACCGGCGCCCCCGGCTCGGGCAAGTCGACGCTGACGAGCTCGCTGGTCGGTCGCATGCGGGCCGACGGGACCGACGTGGCCGTGCTCGCCATCGACCCGTCGTCGCCGTTCACCGGCGGCGCGATCCTCGGCGACCGCGTCCGCATGCAGGACCACACCGGCGACCCGGGTGTGTTCATCCGGTCGATGGCGACGCGGGGCCACCTCGGCGGCCTGTCGCTGGCCACCCTCGAGGCCGTCCGCACACTGGACGCCGCCGGCTGGCCGTGGATCGTGATCGAGACCGTCGGCGTCGGACAGGTCGAGGTGGAGGTGGCCAGCGCGGCCGACACCACCGTCGTCGTCGTGAACCCCGGCTGGGGCGACGCCGTGCAGGCGAACAAGGCCGGGCTGCTCGAGATCGCCGACGTGTTCGTCGTCAACAAGGCCGACCGGCCGGGCGTCGAGGAGGCGCGGCGGGACCTCGAGCGGTCGCTCGACATGAGCGAGCGCGGCAGCTGGCGGCCCCCGGTCGTCACCACGACCGCGACGACCGACGCGGGCACCGACGAGCTCTGGGGCGCCATCGGCGCGCACCGCGGCCACCTCGAGTCCAGCGGCGAGCTCGAGCCCCGTCGACGCGCCCGCATCGGCGACGAGCTGGCCCGCATCCTCGCCGCGCTGCTGCGCGAGCGGGCCATCGACTCCGCCGGCGCCCGCCTCGACGAGCTCGCCGCGGAGGTCGCCTCCCGTTCCGTCGACCCCTGGACCGCCGCCGAACGCCTCCTCTCAGACGCAACTGGGGCCTGAAGTTCCGCCGAACCTCCGCACTTCGGGCGCCAGTTCGGGTGTGAGGCGGCCCCTTGGGGTGCGACGACGCCCCAGGGCACCCCCCTCCGACCAACTGGGGCCTGAAGGTCCTCCGGAGCGCGGCACTTCGGGCGCCAGTTCGGGTGTGGTCTGGTGGGTTTGCGGGCCTACTGCCGGCGGGCGGAGCCGAACTGGGCGTTGCCGGGGCCGTGCTCGAGGAAGGAGCGCACCCCGATCGGCGCATCGGGGGTGCCGAAGCTGTCGGCGAAGAGCTGCTGCTCGAGCTCCAGGCCGGCCTCGAGCGGCCCGTCGAGGCCGCGGTCGACAGCCTGCTTGATCAGCGCCTGGGCCTCGACCGCGCCGGCGGCGTAGCCCGCGGCCAGCTCGAGGGCCCGGTCGTGCAGCGCGTCGTGCGGCACGACCTCGTCGACGAGGCCGATGGCCAGCGCCTCGGTCGCATCGACCTGGCGCCCCGACAGCATCAGCTCCTTGGCCCGGGCCGGGCCGACGAGCCGGGGGAGGCGCTGCGTGCCGCCACCGCCCGGGATGATCCCGAGCAGCACCTCGGGCTGGCCGAGCTTGGCCTTCTCGCTCGCGATGCGCAGGTCGCAGGCGAGGGCCAGCTCGCAACCACCGCCGAGCGCGTAGCCCGACACGGCCGCGATCGTCACCCGGGGGATGGCGGCGACCGCGTTGATCGCCCGGAAGAAGCAGCCGCCGAGCGCCAGCACCTCGTCCCGCCCGAGCACCGCGTCGCCAGAGACGAACTCCGAGATCTCCGCCCCAGCCGCGAAGAGCCGGTCCCCGCCGGTGACGACCACCGCGCCCGGCGGCCGCTCGTGGAGCTCGAGCGCCGCCGCCTCGAGCTGCTGCAGCAGCGCCCGCGACAGCGCGTTCACCTTCGGGTTGTCCAGCCGCAGCAGCGCGACCCCGTTGTCGGCGCGCTCCAGGTGCACCAGGTCAGCCATGAAGGCCGACACTACTGAGGGCGGCGAGGGCGGCGAGCGAGCGTCGAAACCCCTAGCCCCAGGCGACGAGGCCGAGCTCCAGGGAGCTGGCGAGGTCGGGGTGGGACGGGACGACGCGGACGGTGGCGCCGTAGCGGCCGGCCGTCTCGCAGACGAACGAGCCCGTGTACCGGAGGTGACCGTCGTCGGCCTGTCCGGCGGGAGCCATCGGCAGGATCGTCGGGTCGGTCAGCTCCGCGCTCTGACCGGCCGGGCCGTGGATGAGCTGTACCTCGACGTCGTCGGGCGTGAGCTGGCCCAGCGAGACGATGGCCTCGACCGTGCGCTCGACGCCGAGCTCGGCGACCGCGCCCGGCAGGTCGAGGTGGTCGACGTGGACGCCCGACCACCCGGCGGCGATGCGTGCCTTCCACTCGGCCAGCGCCTTGGCTCGCGCGTGGCCCGAGGCGGACAGCGCGTCGGCCGACGCGGCCGCCGGCTCGTAGAGCTGCTCGGCGTAGTCCCGCACCATCCGAGCGGCGGTCACGTACGGGCCCAGCGTGACGAGCGACCGCTGCATCCGGTGCACCCAGCGGCGGGGTACCGGCCCCTGCCACCGCTCGTAGAACAGCGGCACGACCTGCCGCTCGAGCAGCTCGAAGAGGGAGCCGGCCTCGATCTCGTCGCGACGCTCGAGGTCCTCCTCGTGCTCGGCCGACGAGATGGCCCAGCCGTTCTCGCCGTCGAAGCACTCGTCCCACCAGCCGTCGAGGATCGACAGGTTCAGCGCGCCGTTCAGCGCGGCCTTCATGCCGGAGGTGCCGCACGCCTCCTGCGGGCGCCGCGGCGTGTTCAGCCACACGTCGGCGCCCTGCAGCAGCGCGCGGGCGACGGCGATGTCGTAGTCCTCCACGAACACGACGCGGTGGCGGACCTCCGGGTCGGAGGCGAACGCGACGATCTGGCGGATCAGCTCCTTGCCGCTGTCGTCGGCCGGGTGCGACTTGCCCGCGAACACGATCTGCACCGGCCGGTCGCCCGAGAGGAGCAGCGCCCGCAGCCGCTCCGGCTTGGACAGCAGCAGCGTGGCCCGCTTGTACGTGGCGAAGCGGCGGGCGAAGCAGATCGTCAGCGCCTTCGGGTCGAGCACGCCCTCGGTCCACTCGACGTCCGACGCCGAGAGGCCGCGGGCGATCAGCTGGTCCCGGAGCCGCTGGCGCACGAACGCCACGAGCTGCTCGCGCCCGAGCTCCCGGACCCGCCACAGCTCGTCGTCCCGGGCCTCGTGGAGGAGCTCCCAGCGGTCGCGCTCGGCTTCGTGCCACGCGGGCAGCACGTGACGGGTGAGGAGGTCGGCCATCTCGGGGGCCACCCACGTCTGCGCGTGCACCCCGTTGGTGACGGACCCGATCGGGTCCTCCTCGGTGGGGACGTCGGGCCACAGGTCGCCGAACATCTCCCGGCTGACCGCGCCGTGGAGCTTCGCCACGCCGTTGGACCGGCCGGCCAGGCGCAGCCCCATCACGGCCATGTTGAAGCGCTCGTCGACGGCGTCGCCCGGGCGGTGGCCCAGCGCCATGAGGTCGTCCATCGAGATGCCCACCTCGGACGCCCACCCGGCGAAGTACCGCTCGATGAGCTCGCGGGGGAACCGGTCGATGCCGGCCGGCACCGGCGTGTGGGTCGTGAAGAGGCAGCCGGCCCGCACGGCCTCGATGGCCTCGGGGTACGAGAGGCCGGGGTCCTTCACGAGCTGGCGGATCCGCTCGAGCCCGAGGAAGCCGGCGTGGCCCTCGTTCGTGTGGAACACCTGCGCGTCGACGCCGAGCGCGTCGAGGGCTCGCACGCCACCGATGCCGAGGAGGATCTCCTGGCGGAGGCGGTGCTCCACGTCCCCGCCGTAGAGCCGGTCGGTGATCCCGCGGAGGTCCGGCGGGTTGTCGTCGACGTCGGCGTCGAGCAGGTAGAGCGGGATCCGGCCGACCTCGGCCTTCCAGACGCGGGCGACGAGCGGGCGGCCACCGAGGTCCACCTCGACGCGCAGGTCCTCGCACGGGTCGAGCGCCAGCGCGTACGGGTCGAGGTCGGGGTACCGCTCCTGCTGCCACCCGTCGGTCGACAGCGACTGGCGGAAGTACCCGTGCCGGTAGAAGAGGCCGACGCCGGTGAGGGGCAGGCCGAGGTCGCTGGCCGCCTTGAGGTGGTCGCCGGCCAGCACGCCGAGGCCGCCCGAGTACTGCGGCAGGGCCTCGGCGATGCCGAACTCGGGCGAGAAGTACGCGATGCGGCGGAGAGGCGAGCCCTCGCGGTGCTGGAACCAGCGGTCGCCGTCGACGTAGCGCTGGAGCTCCTCGCGGACCTCGCCGAGGAAGCGCATGAAGCCGGTGTCCTCCACCAGGGCGTCGAGCCGCTCCCGCCCGACGAGCCCGAGCAGCCGCACCGGGTCGTGCACGGTGGCGTCCCAGGCCTCGGGGTCCACCCACCGGAACAGGTCCCGGGTCTGGCTGTCCCACGACCAGCGCAGGTTCATCGCCAGCTCCTCGAGCGCGGCCAGCTCCGGAGGCAGCGAGGGCCGGACGGTGAAGCTGCGGATGGCCTTCATCGCCGCGACCCTACCCAGCGCCCCCCGTCTCGGTCTCTCGGCCTCCCGCAACGCAACGGAGCGTTCACCGGGGCAGCCGGGTACGGTCGCCCGTCGCGGGAGGAGCCGAGCGATCGGGGGTCGACGTGGCGCAGCAGGTGCGCGGGGTGGTGGCCAGGAAGGTCAAGGAGCCCGTCGAGGTCGTGACGATCGAGGTGCCGGACCCGGGACCGGGAGAGGCCCTGGTGCAGGTGCAGGCCTGCGGGGTGTGCCACACCGACCTGCACTACCGGGAGGGTGGCATCAACGACGAGTTCCCGTTCCTCCTCGGCCACGAGGCGGCCGGGATCGTCGAAGCCGTCGGCCCCGGGGTCACCGACGTCGCGCCAGGCGACTTCGTGATCCTCAACTGGCGGGCGGTGTGCGGGCAGTGCCGCTCCTGTCGCCGGGGCCGGCCCTGGTACTGCTTCTCCACCTTCAACGCGACCCAGAAGATGACCCTCGACGGCCAGCCGCTGTCGCCCGCCCTCGGCATCGGGGCGTTCGCCGAGAAGACGCTGGTCGCCGCCGGCCAGTGCACGCGGGTGTCGGCCGAGGTGCCGCCCGAGGTGGCCGGGCTGCTCGGGTG
>DATFFY010000323.1:0-3613 GCA_035249805.1 Acidimicrobiales bacterium
GGGTTCGGCACGACGATCTTCTCGGAGATGTCGGCGCTGGCCACGGCGACCGGCTCCATCAACCTGGGACAGGGGTTCCCCGACCGCGACGGTCCGGCCGTGGTGCTCGAGGCGGCCGTCGACGCGATCCGGAGCGGTGTCAACCAGTACCCGCCGGGCCCGGGCATGCCGGTGCTCCGGGAGGCGATCGCCCGCCACCAGCAGCGCTTCTACGGGCTGGCCGTCGATCCCGACGAGGAGGTGCTCGTCACCGCGGGCGCCACCGAGGCGCTGGCGGCCGCGCTGCTCGGCCTGCTCGAGCAGGGCGACGAGGTCGTCGTGTTCGAGCCGATGTACGACAGCTACCAGGCCTGCATCGCGCTGGCCGGCGCCCGCGTCGCGCCCGTGCTGCTCCGGCCGGGTGCCGAGGGTCGCTACGAGGTGGACCCCGACGAGCTGCGGGCCGCGGTCGGCCCCCGCACCCGGCTCGTGCTCCTCAACACCCCGCACAACCCGACGGGCAAGGTCTTCACCGCCGAGGAGCTCGGCTGGGTCGCGGACCTGGCCCGGGACCACGACCTGATCGCGGTCACCGACGAGGTCTACGAGCACCTCGTCTTCCCGGGCGCGACCCACGTCCCGCTGGCCACGCTGCCGGGCATGGCGGAGCGCACGCTCACCATCTCCTCCGGGGGCAAGACGTTCAGCACGACCGGGTGGAAGGTCGGGTGGGCGTGCGGGCCGGCCGAGCTGGTGTCGGCCGCACGGACGGCCAAGCAGTTCCTCACCTACGTCAACGGCGCCCCGTTCCAGCCCGCGATCGCGCTCGGGCTCGACCTCGACGACGCCTTCTACGCGGACCTGGCCGCCGGGCTCACCGAGCAGCGCGACCACCTCGTGGCCGGCCTGCAGGCGGCCGGCTTCACGACCTTCGTGCCCGAGGCCACCTACTTCACGACCGTCGACATCCGCCCGCTGCAGCCCGACGGGAACGGGATGGCGTTCTGCCGGGCCCTGCCCGAGCGGTGCGGGGTCGTCGCCATCCCGAACGAGGTCTTCTACGCCCGGCCGGAGCACGGTCGACACCTCGTGCGGTTCGCCTGCTGCAAGCAGCTCGAGGTCCTCGACGAGGCCGTTCGCCGCCTGACGACCCTCGCCCCCTGACGCTCACCGGGGCTGCGCCAGACGCTGGTGCAGCCGATCCAGGCCCCGGGAGACGCGTACACGGGCGGCACCCTCCGTGCACCCGAGCCGGGCGGCGACCTCGGCGTAGGGCAGGTCGAGGCCCACGCGCAGGAGCACCGCGTCCCGCACCGCCGACGAGAGGCCGGCCAGCGCCGCGTCCAGGCGGAGGCCGAGACGCTCCCGGTCGACGCGCGCGTCGATCCGCTCGAGGTCGTCCTCGCTGTGGCGAGGCGCGGCGCTGCCCCATCGACGTCCGACCTCGGCCGACGCCACGCCGGCCCGGACCCAGGCGCGGAACAGGTTCGCCGCGACGCCCATGAGCCACCCCGCCCCCGACCCGAGGGCGGGGTCGAAGCGACCCCGCGCCGCGTAGGCACGGGCGAAGGTCTCCGCGGTGAGCTCGGCGGACGTGTGCGGGCAGCTGGTGCGCCGGTGGAAGAAGCCGAGGACCTGCGGCCGGTGCCGGTCGTAGAACAGGGCGAAGCACGTCGAGTCGGATCGGGCGGCGACGAGGAGCTCCTCGTCCGGGCCGCCGACCGATGCGGTCACTCCCGCTGCTGCATGGCCGGGAGGCTACAAGGCACCCCCTGCGCCGTGGCCCTAGCCTCGTGGGCAGGGGCGAGCGAGGGGGCGCACGATGCTGCTGACCGAGTCGTACTGGCCGGCGGAGCCGTCGATCGCGATCGAGGAGACCACCGTCGGGGCTTGCCTACGCGCCGCGGCCGAGCAGCACGGCCCCGACCCGGCGCTGGTCGAGGGCATCGCAGGGCGCGCGGAGGACCGCCGCCGCTGGACCTTCGACGAGCTGCTGGCCGACGCGGAGCGCGTCGCCGGCGCGCTGCTCGAGCGGTTCGAGCCCGGCGAGCGGGTGGCGGTGTGGGCCCCGAACATCCCCGAGTGGATCCTGCTCGAGCTCGGGGCCGGGCTGGCGGGCGTGGTGCTCGTCACGGTGAACCCCGCCTACAAGCCCAAGGAGCTCGACTACGTGCTGCGCCAGTCGGGCGCGTCGGGGATCTTCCTGGTGCCCGAGTTCCGGGGCAACCCGATGGCGGCGTCGCTGGACGAGGTGCGGCCGTCGCTCCCCGACCTGCGCGAAGCGGTGTCGTTGGAGGACTGGGGCGAGTTCCTGGCGACGAGCCCGGCCACCCCGAAGCTGCCTGAGGTGCAGCCGGGCGACCCCGCCCAGATCCAGTACACGTCCGGCACGACCGGCTTCCCGAAGGGTGCGCTCCTGCACCACCGCGGGCTGACCAACAACGCCCGGATCTTCGCCTCGCTCACCGACGTGCGGCCGGGCGACGTGTACCTCAACCCGTTCCCGATGTTCCACACCGCGGGCTGCGTGCTCGGCGTGCTCGGCACGCTGCAGGCGGGGGCGTGCCACGTCCCCGTCTACGCGTTCGACCCGTCGCTCATGCTCGAGCTGGCGGAGACCGAGCAGGCCGACATCCTCCTCGGCGTGCCGACCGTGCTCCTCGCCCTCCTCGAGTGCCCGGACGTCGCGACGCGCGACCTGTCCCGGGTGCGGGTGGCGCTGTCAGGTGGGGCGACGGTGCCGGCCGATCTCGTGAAGCGGGTCGAGTCCACGTTCGGCGTGCAGTTCTCGATCGTGTACGGCACGACCGAGTGCTCCCCGCTGCTCACGCAGGTGCGCCTCGACGACGACTTCGTCGACAAGACCGAGACCCTCGGCCGGCCGGTCCCGCAGACCGAGATCAAGATCGCGGACCCCGAGACGGGCAAGGTCCTGCCCTGCGGCGAGGTCGGCGAGCTGTGCGCTCGGGGCTACTGCGTGATGACGGGCTACTACGACATGGACGAGCAGACGGCCGCCGCGATCGACGAGGAGGGCTGGTACCACACCGGCGACCTCGCCTCGATGGACGACCGCGGGTTCCTCCGGATCGAGGGCCGGCTGAAGGACATGATCATCCGGGGCGGCGAGAACATCTACCCCCGCGAGATCGAGGACCTGCTGTTCGAGCACCCCAAGGTGGCCGACGTCGCCGTCGTCGGCGTCCCCGACGAGCGGTGGGGTGAGGCCGTCGCGGCCTTCGTGCGCCCGGCGCCCGGTGAGGCGCCGACCGAGCAGGAGCTGTTCGCCCACTGCCGCGCGCACCTGGCCGCGCACAAGACGCCCCGCCACTGGCGGTTCCTCGACGAGTTCCCGCTCACCGCCTCCGGCAAGATCCAGAAGTTCGTCCTGCGCGACTCGTTCACGGCCTGACTGCTTCGTAGCTGTCGCGCCGCTCGTCGTCGTGACTGTGATCCGGGCCGGCGAATGCCGGAGGCGCGACCGCGTCCCGCGAGAACCTCTCGACGCCACGACTCGGCGGTCAGCTGGGAGCAGACTCCCCCGGAACCGTCTCGGCGCTTGGGGAGCCACAGCCCATGGCGACGGGATCGGCGAAGTCAACCTGGTCGCCAGTGAGGTACACGTGTTGGATAG
>DATFFY010000324.1:0-3369 GCA_035249805.1 Acidimicrobiales bacterium
CGCGTCGTACGTGGTCTGCCGGGCGGCCGCCGTGCACGCCCGCATCGCCGGCGCGGATGCCCTCCTCACCGGGCCCGACAGCGTGGCGGACGGGGTGATCGCCGAGATCCTCGTGTCGGTGCCGGCCCAGTCGATCGCCGGCGGCACCGACGAGGTGCAGCGGAACATCCTCGGCGAGCGGGCCCTCGGCCTCCCCCGCGACCCCTCCCCCGACACCTGAACGCCCTCCCGACGATTTCTGGCCCGATCTCCCCACACCCGGCTGTGGTCGATCCGGGCCAGAACTCGTCGGACGGTGCTAGCAATCGGGGCCATGGGGAGCGAGAGCTACGAGATCCAGGGGCAGACGGTCACCCTCCCGGTGGTCGTGCGGGACGCGTCGGCGGGGGTGGCGTTCTTCGACGTCGACGCCGAGGCCGCGCAGCGGTTCCTGCCGGGTGACGCCTTCGAGGTGGTCGAGACGGCGCCGGGCACGGCCCAGCTGCTCGTCGCGCTGATCGACTACCGCGACAACGACCTCGGCGACTACCTCGAGGTGGGGCTCACGCTGTTCGTGCGACCGAAGGGCGGGGCCGAGGGCAGCGACGGCACGTTCATCGTGCACCTGCCCGTCGACCAGGCGTTCACGAACGAGGCCGGCCGGACGATCTGGGGCTTCCCGAAGTCGGTCGAGGAGATCACGGCCGACTACGCGGACGACTCCGTGACGTGGACCCTGACCATGGACGGCCAGCTCGTCCTGCGCATCACCGTCCCGCGCGGCGGCAGCGACGAGATGGGCGACGTCGAGATCCAGACGTACTCGTACAAGGACGGCCGGCCCCACACGACCCCGTTCTCCCAGGGTGGGCGCGGCTCGCAGATGGTGCTCGGCCCCGACGGCGTGTCGGTCGAGCTCGGCGACCACCCGATCGCGAAGGAGCTCGCCGCGCTCGGCCTGCCCAAACCGGCCGCGATGAGCAGCTGGACCGAGCACATGCACGCCACCTTCGGCCCCGCCGTCCCCCTGTAACCCCGTTCTGTGAACCGCCACCCACGCCTGGCGTGGGTGGCGGTTCACAGATCGGGGTTCTTCACTGCATCGCGAGGTCGGCGTCGGTGGCCTCGCCCATGGCGGCGTCGCGGATGGGGTCGCGGCCGTAGGCCTCGATGACGACACGCTTCAGCAGGCCGGCCGGGGCGTGGGCGCTGCCGGGCAGGTCGCGGGTGATGGCCCCGCCGGGCTGGAAGCCGACGGCGAAGCCGTGCATCCCGTAGGTGAGCGGCGTCGTGTGCCTGATCGACCCCTCACCCACCGGCACGTCGTCGTAGAAGATCGCGAGGTCGCCGCCCTGGCCGGGGCCACCGGTGCGCTCGAAGTGCACGCGCACCACCACGGGGCCCTTCGGCAGCTCGACCTGCGCGGACACCGTCTCGATGCTCGTGCCGACGAAGTTGTACGTGTAGTGGACCCGGCGGTCCTTCACGTACAGCACGTAGCCGCCGGAGTGGCCGCCGTGGGCGACCAGCGCGCCCGTGAGGTCGCCGTCGACGGGCACGTCCAGCACGGCGGCGATGTCGAACGACCGGTTCTTCAGGTTCGGGGCCAGCGACTCGGGCAGCGGGCCGACGCCGTCGAAGTACTCGTGGCGGGCCCGGCGGTGCCGGGGGTCGCCGTAGCGGCCGGGCTGGTTGTTCAGCGGCAGCACCTGGTACCTGGCCGCCTCCTCCCACCAGAGCGCCTCGAGCTCCTTGCGCTTGTCGGGGCGGGCCTCGGCGAGGTCGTGGACCTCCGAGAAGTCCTCGGCCACGTGGTACAGCTCCCACACGTCCTCGTCGAACGGACGGCGGCCGTCGCTGCCGTCGTAGCAGAGGAACGCCGGCGAGTGGAACACGACGGCCTTCCAGCCGTCGTGGTACAGCGCCCGCGACCCGAGCATCTCGTAGTACTGCGTGCGGTGGTGCTCCGGCGCGGCGGCGTCGGTGAGCGACGCCGCGAAGCTCGAGCCCTCGATCGGCGTCTGCGCGATGCCGTTGATGGTCGCCGGCGCGTCGATGCCGATGACGTCGAGCAGCGTGGGCATGAGGTCGATCGCGTGCACGTACTGGTGGCGCGTCTCGCCCTCGGTGCCGAGGCGGGCCGGCCAGTGGACGATGAGCGGGTCGGCCACGCCGCCCTCGTGGGTGTCGCGCTTGAAGCGCTTGAGCGGCGTGTTCCCGGCCCAGGCCCAGCCCCACGGGTAGTGGTTGTTGGCGCGGGGCGTGCCGAGGTCGTCGATGCGCTTCAGGTTCTCCTCGAGGCTCTCGGGCACGAAGTTGAAGAAGTACTGCTCGTTGAACGAGCCCTTGGCCCCGCCCTCGGAGGACGCGCCGTTGTCGCTCATCACGACCACGATCGTGTTGTCGAGCTCGGCGAGGTCCTGCTCGATGAAGTCGACGAGCCGGGCCACCTGCGCGTCGGTGTGCGTGAGGAAGCCGGCGTACACCTCCATCATCCGCGCGTAGAGCGTGCGCTCGTCGTCGGTGAGCGAGTCCCACGCCGGCACCCACGACGGGCGCTCGCTGAGCTCGGTGCCGGGCCGCAGGAGGCCCGACGCCAGCTGTCGCTCGAACACCTGCTCGCGCCATGCGTCCCAGCCGTGGTCGAACTGCCCGCGGTAGCGCTCGATGTGCTCCTTGGGGGCCTGGTGGGGCGCGTGGCAGGCCCCCGGGGTGAACCAGAGGAAGAAGGGACGGTCGCGGGCGACGGCCCGCAGGTCCTTCAGGTACGAGATGGCCCGGTCGGCCAGGTCCTCGGTGAGGTGGTAGCCCTCCTCCGGCGTCTTCGGCGGCTGGACGGGATGGCTGTCGTGGACGAGATCGGGCCGGTACTGGTCGGTCTCGCCGCCCATGAAGCCGTAGAAGCGCTCGAACCCGCGGCCGAGGGGCCACGCCTGCCGGGGGCTGCCCGGCGCCATCTCGGTGGCCGGGGCGAGGTGCCACTTGCCGACCGCGTAGGTGGCGTAGCCCTCCTCGAGGAGGATCTCGGACAGGAAGCCGTTCTCCCGCGGGATCGTCGAGTTGTAGCCGGGGAAGCCGGCCGCGAACTCGACCACCCGGGCCATCCCGTTGGAGTGGTGGTTGCGGCCGGTGAGGAGGCAGGCCCGGGTGGGCGAGCACAGCGCGGTCGTGTGGAAGTTGGCGTAGCGGCGGCCGTGGGCGGCGAGCCGGTCGAAGGTCGGCGTGGCGATGTCCGAGCCGTAGCAGCCGAACTGGGCGTAGCCGACGTCGTCGAGGAGCACGACGACGACGTTGGGCGCGCCCTCGGGGTGGCCGGGCAGCGGCGGCCACCACGAGGTGGAGTCCTCGAACGTCCGCCCGATCGTGCCGCCGAACTCCTCGCGCTGCGTC
>DATFFY010000325.1:0-4552 GCA_035249805.1 Acidimicrobiales bacterium
GGCCCGTCGTCGTCCACGAGGACCCGGACGCGCCCGTCCCGCTGGTGCACGCCCAGGCGCACGGTGGCGTCGGCGTGGCGACCCGCGTTGTCGAGGAGGTTGGCGATGGCCCGCCGGAGCTGCACGCGGCTCGCGTGGACCAGCGCGGGCGCCGGCGCGTCGACCTCGACGGTCACACCCTCGCGGTCCGGCACCCGCCGCCGCGCCTCCTCGACCGCCAGCTCGGCCACGTCGACGACGACGTGCTCGCTGGCGGCACCTTCGTCGAGGGACGCCAGGAGGAGGAGGTCGGCGATCACGGCCTCGAGGCGGGCCTCCTCGGCGAGCAGCCGCTCGGCCACCAGCGGCCAGTCCTCGGCGGCCGCCGTGCGCTGCGCGACCTCGAGCTCGGTGCGGATGGCGGCCACCGGGCTGCGCAGCTCGTGCGACGCGTCGGCCACGAAGCGCTGCTGGCGGGTCGACGCGTCCTCCAGGCGGTCGAGCATCGCGTTCATCGTGTCGGCCAGCCGGGCGACCTCGTCCCCGCTGCGGGGCACCGGCACGCGGCGGTCGAGGGTGGTGGCCGAGATCGCCTCGACCTGGTTTCGGATCGCCTCCACCGGCCGCAGCGCCCGACCGGCGAGGAACCAGGCCAGGAGGCCCACGGCGACCAGCAGGAGCGGGAACGCGACCAGCAGCCCCTCCTGCACGGCGTCCACGCTGCGGCCCACGCTGTCGAAGGGCGAGGCGGCGAGCACCGCCACCTCGCCGCCGGGCGTCTCGACGAGCTGTTCGGTGATCACGAGCCGGCCGGGCGGCAGCGCGCCGACCTGCCCCCCGCCCTCGACCCGCACCATCTCACCGTCCTCGCTCATGGTCGTCAGCGCCGGGACGTCGGCGAGCCCGGGGGAGGCCGCGATGACGCGGCCGTCGGGGAGCCGGACGATCTGCATGTACGTGCTGCCGCCGCCGAGGGCCGCTAGCTCGAGGGTCGACGGGAGCTGTCCGGCCTCGATGGCCCGCTGCGCGATCGCGAGCCGGCGCTCCGCGGTGTCGTGGAGCCGGTCGATCTGCGACTGCTCGACGCTGGTGACGAGCCAGCTGCCCGCGAGGAGCATCGCCAGCCCCGTCACCAGCGTGGCGACGAGCGTGATGCGGAGGCGCACGCTGCGGAGGCGCTCACCCATCGGCCACCACCCGGTAGCCCACGCCCCGCACGGTGACGATCGAGCGCCGGTCGAACGGCGCGTCGACCTTCTTGCGCAGGTAGCCGATGTACACCTCGACGACGTTCGGGTCCGCGTCGCTCTCGTGCCCCCACACGTCCTCGAGCAGCGCGCGCTTGGGCACCACCTCGTGGGGGTGGCGCATGAGGTGCTCGAGCAGCGCGAACTCGCGGGCGGTGAGCTCGACGGGCGTGGTCCCGCGGTGGCACTCGCGCGTGGCCGGATCCAGCTGCAGGTCGCCGACCGCGAGCACCGCCGGTCGCGGGGCCGCGCCCCGCCGGAGCAGGGCCCGCAGCCGCGCCACGAGCACGACGAAGGAGAACGGCTTGGACAGGAAGTCGTCGGCGCCCGTGTCGAGCGCCTCGGCCTCGTCCCACTCGCCGTCCTTCGCGGTGAGCATGAGGATCGGCGTCCACACGCCCTCCTCGCGCAGCGCGCGGCAGATCTGGTAGCCGTTCATGCCGGGCAGCATGATGTCGAGGATCACCGCGGCGTAGCGGTGCTCGCGGGCCCGCCAGAGGCCCTCGAGCCCGTCGTGCACGGCCTCGACCTCGAACCCCTCCGCGGCGAGGCCCCGGACGATGGAGTCCGCCAGCCCGACCTCGTCCTCCACGAGGAGCACACGCACCGCTCCAGTGTCGCCGCCGCCCACCGTGGACGCGCCGTCGGTCCCTGTGAGCGTTCTCAGCCGTCTCAGCGGGCTCCCAGGGCCGGACCGGCACTGTCCGGCCCATGCGAACCCGAACCACCGCTCCCACGCTCGCCCTGGTCGTCGTCACCGCGCTGCTCGGCGCGTGCGGAGGTGGCGGTGACGACGACGGCGTCGCGTCGCTGTCCGGCGCCGGCACCGACGGCGAGGGCGCGACCTCCACGACCCTCTCCGAGGAGGAGCAGCAGGAGGCGATGCTCGACTGGGCCGAGTGCATGCGCGAGCAGGGGCTCGACGTTCCCGACCCGCAGTTCGGTGAGGACGGCGAGGTGATGGTCCAGGTCGGCGGCGGCCCGGGCGGGGACGAGGGAGACGACGGCGGCGACGCCGGGGACCCCCAGCCGGACCGCCAGGCGTTCGAAGCGGCGCGCGAGGAGTGCGGTGACCCGCCGGCGCTCGGCTCCTTCACCGAGGAGGAACGCGAGGAGATGGAGGAGGACGCGCTCGAGTTCGCCGAGTGCATGCGGGACGAGGGCATCGCCGACTTCCCGGATCCCGACTTCTCGAACCTCGGCCCCGGACAGGGTCCCACGACGGACGTGCAGACCGCCGAGGACGACGAGGGCGGCGGGGCCAGGGTGTTCGGCCCGTGGGGTGAGATCGACCTCGAGGACCCCGAGACGGCGGCCGCCTTCGAGGCCTGCCAGGAGGAGCTCGGTGGCCCCCGCGGCCCCGCGATCGGCGAGCGGCCGGCCGTCGCGTCCGGCAGGGCGGGCTCGTGAGGCTGCGTCCGCGACTGCCACGGCGGCCGCGGCGGCCACGGATCACGCGGCGACGCCTGCTCGCCGGGGCCGGGGTGCTCGTCGTGGGCGGTGTCACGGCCGTCGTCGTCACCCGGGGCGGTGACGACGACGGCGCCACCGCGGAGGGCGCCGCTACGGCCCTCGCCGCCGTCGAGTCCCGCGACCTTGTGGTCGCGGACACGTACGAGGGTCAGCTCGGCTACGGCGACGCCCGCGACCACGTCACCGACCGGGCCGGGGTCGTGACGACCGTCGCGGCATCGGGATCGACGGTCGAGCCCGGGGGCGCGCTGTTCAGCGTCGACTTCGAGCCGACGGTGGTCCTGCGCGGTGCCGTGCCCGCGTACCGCGCTCTGGACGTCGACGCCACCGATGGGCCCGACGTGGCCCAGCTCGAGCAGGGGCTGGTCGACCTGGGCCACGGCTCGGGCGTCACCGTCGACGAGCACTTCGACGCCGGCACCGCCGCCGCGGTGAAGCGCTGGGAGGACGCGCTCGGCCGGGCCACGCCCGACGGCCGGGTCGAGCTCGGCGACATCGCCTTCGCCGGGGGCGCCGTGCGGGTCGGCACGATCAGCGCCGACGTCGGCGCCCGCGTCCAGGAGGGGTCGACGGTGCTCCAGGCCACCCCCACCGAGCACGTGGTCACCGTGGACCTGGATGCCAACCGCTCGAACGAGCTCGAGCCCGGCACGAAGGTCGGCCTGACGATGCCCGACGACACGGAGACGACGGGGACCGTGGCGACGATCGGCTCGGAGGCCGAGGCGCCCGCCGACGAGGGGGGCGGTGGGCTGGCCCCCGGCGGGGGCGGCGGACCGACCGTGCCCGTCACGATCACGCTCGACGATCCGGCCGCGGCGGCGTCGTTCGACACCGGGAGCGTGGACGTCGCCATCGAGCGGTCCCGCGACGACGACGCGACCGCGGTCCCGGTCACCGCGCTGCTGGCCCTGGCCGAAGGCGGCTACGCCGTGCAGCTGCCGAGCGCCGGCGACCAGCCCGGACGGCTCGTGGCCGTCGACATCGGCACGTACGCGGACGGCTGGGTCGGCGTGACCGGCGAGGGCATCGAGCCCGGCGTCGAGGTCGTGGTGCCGGCATGACGGCGGTCGTCGAGCTGGCCGGGGTCGGCAAGGAGTATCCCGGGGAGCCGCCGGTGCGGGTGCTCGACGACGTCGACCTCCGCATCGAGGCCGGCGAGCTGGTGGCCATCGTGGGCCCGTCCGGGTCCGGCAAGTCCACGCTGCTCAACATCGTCGGGACCCTCGACCGGGCCACCGAGGGGGTCGTGACCGTCGCCGGCCACGACACGTCCGCCCTGTCCGACAGCGAGCTCTCGGGGCTGCGGTCGCGCGAGATCGGCTTCGTCTTCCAGCAGTTCTTCCTCCTGTCGGGCATGGCCGCGCTCGACAACGTGGCCGACGGGCTCCTCTACACCGGCCGGCCGTTGGCCGAGCGGCGGGCCATGGCGCGCGAGGCCCTCGCGGGGGTCGGGCTCGAGCACCGGCTCGACCACGACGCGGCCAAGCTCTCGGGCGGTGAGCGCCAGCGCGTCGCCATCGCGCGGGCCCTCGTCGGCGCACCGTCGATCGTCCTGGCCGACGAGCCGACGGGCAACCTCGACTCCCGCTCGAGCGCGGCGATCATCGAGCTGCTCCACGAGCTGCACGACACCGGCTCCACCATCCTCGTCATCACCCACGATCGGGACATCGCCGCCGGCTTGCCCCGCCAGGTCACCGTCCGCGACGGCCGCATCGAGGACGACGTGGCCGCCGCTCCGGTCTCGGCCCGATGAGCGTCGTCTCGTTCGACGGGCGGGCCGAGCCGCCGCCGCTGCCCCGCAGCGCGCTGCACGCCGGTGACCTGCTGCGGGTGGCGTCGGTGGGCCT
>DATFFY010000326.1:0-10474 GCA_035249805.1 Acidimicrobiales bacterium
GTGCAGAAGCACGGGTACGTGCGCCCCTCGGCGGCGAGGGCGGCGACGGCCTCGTCGTGCGCGGCCCGGCGCTCCGACTGCCGCACCACGGGGCGGTCCCAATCGAGCCCGAGGGCGCGCAGGTCGGCCAGCTGCTCGGCCTCGAGCCGGCGGCTGTCCGGATGCGGCTGGAGGTCCTCCACCCGCAGGAGGAACGGGTCGCCTGCGGACCTGGCGAACAGCCAGGCCACGACCGCGGTGCGCAGGTTGCCGAGGTGCAGCGGCCCGGTGGGGCTGGGGGCGAACCGGCCGGTGGCCACGCCGCATCCTGGCATCTCGAGGCGTGGCAGGATCTGTTGGATGTCTGGCATTGCCGCCAAGCGACGCCCGGGTGATGATCCGCCCGTGGACGAGCGCGTGGTGGTGTTCGTGGCGTACGCGGGGCTGCAGGGCCTCGACCTCGTCGGCCCGGTGGAGGTGTTCGCGGGCGTCGACCGCGAGATCGGACGCCGCGGCTACCGCCTCGTGATCGCGGCCACCACGCCGGGGCCGATCGAGACGTCGAGCGGCTTGGGCGTCGTGGCCGACACCGCGCTGGCCGACGTGCGCGGTCCGGTCGACACGCTGGTCGTCGTCGGCGGCGACGGCACCGCGGCCGCGGTGTTCGACGACGACCTCGTCGGCCACGTGCGCCGGCTGGCCCGAAGAGCCCGACGGGTCACCTCCGTCTGCTCCGGCGCGTTCGTGCTGGCCCAGGCCGGCCTGCTCGACGGTCGGCGGGCGACCACGCACTGGAGCGCCTGCGACCTGCTGGCCCGCTCGTTCCCGGAGGTGGAGGTCGAGGCCGACCCGATCTACGTGCGGGACGGCAACGTGTACACCTCTGCCGGGGTGACGGCGGGCATGGACCTCGCGCTCGCCCTCGTCGAGGACGACCACGGCCGCGACGTCGCCCTCGCCATCGCCCGCCGCCTCGTGCTGTTCCTCCGCCGCCCCGCCAACCAGTCGCAGTTCAGCGCCCAGCTGGCCGCGCAGATGGCGGAGCGGGACGGCCTGCGCGACGCCCAGCGCCACGTGCTCGACCACCCGGATCGGGACTGCAGCGTCGCCGCGCTGGCCCGCGTCGCCCTGATGAGCGAGCGGCACTTCGCCCGCTGCTTCACCGAGGAGGTCGGGGTGACGCCGGCCCGGTACGTGGAGCGGGTGCGGGTCGAGACGGCCCGGCGTCTGCTCGAGGACACCGACCAGGGGGTCGAGGCCGTGGCGGCGGCCGCGGGCTTCGGCACCGCCGAGACGATGCGCCGCACGTTCCTCCGGGTCGTGCGCACCAGCCCCAGCGAGTACCGCTCGAGGTTCCGCGCCGCCTAGGCTCTGGGTACTGAAGGGGAGTATCCCTGCGCACGTCGGTCGTCATCACGGTCTCCGGACCCGGCTGTCGTGGTCCCGGACGGGACGGGAGAGACCTTCGGCTCGACCACCCAGCGATCAGCCGAAGGAGCCCCCTTGCTCGCCGCCCTCAACCACCTCGCCGTCGCGGTCGCCGAGGACGTCGAGACCCGCGAGAAGTTCGCGTACCTCGACGTCGAGGTGTGGCACTGGCTCGCCCTGTTGGCGTTCATCGTGACCCTCGTGGTGATCGACCTGCTGCTCGTCCACCGCACGGCGCACGTGATCACGATCAAGGAGGCGACGATCGAGTCCGCGGTCTGGATCTCGATCGGCCTGGCCTTCACCGGGGTGATCTTCCTCATGGGGGCCGACGGCGACCAGGGCCAGGCGGCCACGGAGTACCTGTCGGGCTTCCTGATCGAGAAGTCGCTGTCGATCGACAACGTGTTCGTGTGGGCGGTGATCTTCAGCTTCTTCGCGGTGCCGCGCGAGTACCAGTTCCGCGTCCTGTTCTGGGGCATCTTCGGAGCGCTGGTGCTCCGGGCCGGGTTCATCGTCGCCGGCACGGCGCTCATCGAGAGCTTCGACTTCGTCCTGTACGTGTTCGGGGCGTTCCTCATCTACACCGCGTGGAAGATCGCCCACCACGACGAGACCGAGGTCGTCGACTACAACCAGAACATCGCGATGCGCGCCGTGCGGCGCCTCGTGCGGACCACCAACGAGTACGACGGCCAGAAGCTGTTCACCGTCCAGAACGCGAAGCGCCTTGCCACGCCCCTCTTCGCCGTGCTCGTGCTCATCGAGGCCACGGACGTCGTCTTCGCCGTCGACTCGGTCCCTGCCATCCTGGCCGTGAGCCGCGAGAAGTTCATCGTGTTCAGCTCGAACGCCTTCGCCATCCTCGGCCTGCGCTCGCTGTTCTTCCTGCTCGGCGGCATGGCCGGCAAGTTCCGGTACCTCAACGTCGGGCTCGGGGTGATCCTCGCCTACGTGGGCGTCAAGATGCTCCTGGTCGGCCCGCCCGTGGAGTGGCACCCGCCGACGTACCTGTCGCTGGTCGTGATCGGCATCGTCCTCACCGTCGCCATCGTCGCCTCGTTGCGGGCCGACACCCGCGAGCACGATCGGGATGACACCGTCGCCCACGAGCTGGCGGACCGGGACGACCTGTCCTAGGCCAGCAGGGCCTGCGCGGCGGCCAGCCGGGCGATCGGCACGCGGTACGGCGAACACGACACGTAGTCGACGCCGGCCCGCTGCAGGGTGGCGATGGATTCGGGGTCGCCACCGTGCTCGCCGCAGATGCCGATCTTGAGATCGGCGCGGGTAGCCCGCCCCCGCGCCACGCCGAGGGCGACGAGCTCGCCCACGCCGGCGGCGTCGAGCACCTCGAAGGGGTTGCGGGCGAGGATCCCGGCCTCGAGGTAGGCGGGGACGAGCCGGGCCTCCACGTCGTCCCGGCTGAACCCGTAGGTCATCTGGGTGAGGTCGTTCGTGCCGAAGGAGAAGAAGTCGGCGACCTCGGCCAGCTCGCCGGCCAGGAGCGCGGCGCGTGGGGTCTCGATCATCGTCCCGATGCTGACGTCGAGGCCGTCGGCGCCGTCGACCGAGGCGATCGCCGACTCCACCCAGCCCCGGGCCATCGCGAGCTCCCGTCGGTCCACGGTGAGCGGGATCATCACCTCGAGGCGGGGCGGACGACCCGCGGCGACCTCTGCGACCGCGGCCTCCAGCAGGGCCCGCACCTGCATCTCGTACAGGCCCGGCTTCAGCGCCGCGAGGCGCACGCCCCTGGTGCCGAGCATCGGGTTCTCCTCGTGCCACGCGACCGCCGCCTCCAGCAGCGCGGCCTCCTCCGCCGTGAGCTGCCGCTTCGCGGCGGTGACCCGCAGCTCCTCCACCGACGGCAGGAACTCGTGCAGCGGCGGGTCGAGGAGCCGCACCGTCAGGGGACGGCCCTCGAGGGCCTGGAGGATCTCGGCGAAGTCGTCGCGCTGCGCGACCCGCAGCCGTTCGAGCGCCTCGGTCTCGGCCTCGGGGGTGGTGGCCAGGATCATGGCCCGCACGATGGGCAGCCGGTCGTCGGCGAGGAACATGTGCTCCGTGCGGCACAGCCCGATGCCCTCGGCGCCGAAGCCGACGGCGACGGCGGTGTCGGGAGCGTTGTCGGCGTTGGCCCGCACGGCCAGCCGGCCGGCCCGGACCTCGTCGGCCCACCCGAGGAGCACGTCGAACTCCGGCGGCGGATCGGCGGACGCGAGGCCCCGCTCCCCCAACACGACCTCGCCCGTGGTGCCGTCCAGGGAGATGACGTCGCCTTCGGCCACCCTGACGTCGCCGACGCTGAACCCGTCGGTCCCGATCTGCACCTGCTCCGCACCCACCACCGCGGGGATGCCCCAGCCCCGAGCCACGACGGCGGCATGGCTGGCCAGCCCGCCCCGCGCGGTGAGGATCCCCTCGGCCACCTGCATGCCGTGCACGTCCTCCGGTGAGGTCTCGTTGCGCACCAGGATCACCTGCTCGCCCCGGTCGACCGCGTCCACGCACGCGTCGGGCGTGAGGTACGCGCGCCCCACCGCTGCCCCGGGCGAGGCGCCCAGCCCCTTCACCAGGACCGTCCCCGAGCCCCCCGCGAACTGCGGGTGGAGGATCTGGTCGAGGTGGTCCGCGGACACCCGCCTGAGCGCCTCCTCGCGGGTGATGCCGAGGTCGTCGGGGCGCGTCATCTCGACGGCCATGCGCAGCGCCGCCGCGCCCGTCCGCTTGCCGACCCGCGTCTGCAGCATCCAGAGCCGGCCCTGCTCGATCGTGAACTCGGTGTCGCACATGTCGCGGTAGTGCGCCTCGAGCCGGTCCAGCACACCGAGCAGCTCGGCGTGGGCCTCGGGGAAGCTCGAGGCCATGCTCCCGAGGGGCTCTGTGTTGCGGATGCCGGCCACCACGTCCTCGCCCTGCGCGTTCACGAGGAAGTCGCCGAAGGGCACGCGCTCGCCCGTGCTCGGGTCCCGCGTGAAGGCCACGCCCGTGCCGGACCGCTCGTCGCGGTTGCCGAACACCATCGCCTGCACGTTCACCGCGGTCCCGAGGTCGTCGGAGATGTGCTCGCGCCGCCGGTAGGCCACCGCCCGGGCACCGCCCCACGAGCGGAAGACGGCCTCGATGGCCCCCCGCAGCTGGTCGGCGGGGGCCTGGGGGAAGGGCGCCCCGGTCGCGTCCGCGACCAGGTCGCGGTACCGCCGACATAGGGCCTCGAGAGCCTCGGCGTCGAGCTCGCTGTCCGTCGCCGCTCCGGCGCCCTCCTTGGCCTCCTCGAGGAGCCGGTCGAAGGCCTCACCGTCGACGTCCTGGACGATGCGGGCGTACATCGACACGAACCGCCGGTACGAGTCGTAGGCGAAGCGCCGGTCGCCCGTGCGGGCGGCGACGGCCTCGACCGATTCGTCGTTGAGGCCCAGGTCCAGGACGGTGTCCATCATCCCGGGCATCGAGAAGGGCGCCCCCGAGCGCACGCTGACGAGGAGCGGGTCCTCCCCCACGCCCAGCCCCCGGCCCATGCGCTCCTCGACGGTGGCGAGCGCCGTCGCCACCTCGTCGTCGAGCCCGTCCGGCCAGCCGTCGGCGAGGTACGCGCGGCAGGCCTCGGTGGTGATCGTGAACCCCGGCGGCACCGGCAGGCCGAGCACGGACGTCATCTCCGCGAGGTTCGCCCCCTTGCCCCCGAGCAGGCCCTTGAGGTCCTTCGGCGGCTCCGGGTGAGCGTGGTCGAAGGCATACACGAGCGCCACGACGCCGACCCTAGGGCCGAACGCGCAACGACCGCCTCGTCCACGGGAGGGACGCACGGCGGTCGCTGCTGGCGAGGGCTGGGCGGGCGGGAACAGCCCTCGTTGCGGCCACCCTACGGCACCCGATGACCCGTCACAACAATGGGCACCACAGGTGCCACACAGGTGCGCGCACCCGTTCGCGTGGAACCGCGTTCAGGCCAGCGCGGCGCGCAGATGGTCGACGAGCGCGTCGATCGCGACCCGCTCCTGGCCCATCGAGTCGCGCTCGCGCACGGTCACGGCGCGGTCCTCGAGCGTCTCGAAGTCGACAGTGATGCACAGCGGTGTTCCCACCTCGTCCTGACGCCGGTAGCGTCGCCCGATGGCCTGCGTCTCGTCGTAGTCCGTGCTCCAGTGCGGCGAGAGCAGCCCGAACACCTCGCGCGCGACCGGCGTCAGCGTGTCCTTCTTCGACAGCGGGAGGACGGCCACCTGGTACGGCGCGAGCCGGTGGTGGAGCCGGAGCACCGTGCGCTGCTCGCCGTTGACCTCCTCCTCGGCGTAGGCGTCCATGAGGAAGGCCATCATCGTGCGGGTCGCGCCGGCGGCCGGCTCGATCACGTGCGGCACGTAGTGGGTGCCGGTGGTCTGGTCGAAGTACTCGAGCCGCTCGCCCGAGTGGTTCGCGTGCTGGGTGAGGTCGTAGTCGCCCCGGTTGGCGATGCCCTCGAGCTCGTCCCAGCCCCACGGGAACAGGAACTCCACGTCGGACGTGCCCGTCGAGTAGTGCGAGAGCTCGTCCGCGTCGTGGGCCCGGAGCCGCAGGTGCTCGGGGTCGATGCCCAGGCCGACGTACCAGTCGAACCGGGTCCGGCACCAGTGCTCGTACCACTGCTGGCTCTCGTCGGGCGGGACGAAGAACTCCATCTCCATCTGCTCGAACTCGCGGGTGCGGAAGACGAAGTTCCCGGGCGTGATCTCGTTCCGGAACGACTTGCCGACCTGCGCGATGCCGAACGGCGGCTTCTTGCGCGACGTCTCGAGCACGTTCTTGAAGTTGAGGAACATGCCCTGGGCGGTCTCGGGCCGGAGGTACACCTCGTGCCCTGCGCCCTCGACCGGGCCCGCGTGGGTCTTGAACATGAGGTTGAACTGGCGGGCCTCGGTGAAGCTGTCCTTCGCGCCGCAGCTCGGGCAGGTGCCGGGGTCCTCGAGCTTGTCGAGCCGGAAGCGCTCCTTGCACTCCTTGCAGTCCACCAGCGGGTCCGTGAAGTTCGCGAGGTGCCCGGAGGCCTCCCACACGGCCGGCGGGCTCAGGATCGACGCGTCGAGGCCGACGATGTCGTCGCGCTCCTGGACCATCGCCCGCCACCAGGCATCCTTGACGTTGCGCAGCATGAGCACGCCGAGCGGCCCGTAGTCGTAGGTGGAGCGGAAGCCGCCGTAGATCTCCGCCGAGGGGAACACGAACCCGCGCCGCTTGCACAGGTTCACCACCTTGTCGAAGAGCGTGGGGTCGGCGACCGCGGACATGGCGCCGAAGGCTATCGGGAGGGTGGGGTGGTAGAACGACCCGAATGGCGGTCCCGGCCGACCCGACGAGCGTGATGGGCCGGAGGACCGCTGCGGTCGTGATCGACGCGGCCGTCGTGATGGGTCCGGCCATCGCGCTCGTGACCTCGGAGCTGGAGTACTACGAGGAGGACCGCTTCCCGCAGGGGGTCGACAGCCAGGAGTACTGCGACCGGTACCTCGAGGTCGTCGACGACTCCGCGATCTGCTTCGCCGTCGGGGAGCGCGCCTACGTCGGCGATCCCGGGTTCACCCCGGTGCTCCTCCTGTGGGGCACGGCGGTGCTGCTCTACGTGCTGGCGCAGGGCCTCACCGGCTGGACCGTCGGCAAGCTCATCACCGGCATCCGCGTCGTCGACGAGCAGGGCGGTCGACCCGGCATCGGCCGGGCCTTCGTCCGCTGGCTCCTCTGGCTGGTCGACGGCCTGCCGTACCTCCTCCCCGGCCTCGTGGCCTTCATCACCGGCCTCACGACGGTGGGGCACCGGCGGGTCGGCGACATGGTGGCCAAGACCTACGTCGTCCACGCGGCGGCCGCGGGAGCGCCGATCTCGCCTCCGTCCGCCTCCCCGCCGTCGGGCTCGCCCCTCGCCCCACCGCCCTCCGCAGCCGGTCCCCAATGGGACGAGACCCGCGGGACCTACATCCAGTGGGACCCCGAGGCCAGCGCGTGGATGCAGTGGGACGACGAGGGCGGACGGTGGGAGCGGTTACCCGGCCAGGCCACGAGGCCCCCGCCTCCGCCCCCTCCCCCGCCGCCGGCTCAGCCGTGATCGAGGACCGCGATCGAGCGCAGGCGGCGCTCGAGGTGGTGCTCGAGGGCCCGGACCGCGAGCTGGTCGACCTCGACCGTGGCGTCGGAGCGCTCGACGTTCAGCGCGGCGCCGAGCCGGCCGCCGAGGATGTCCCGCAGGAGCGCGAGCGCCTCCGGTGACAGCGCGCCGCCCTGGCGGTGCTCGCGGCAGCGGGTGCCGCCGGCGTCCACGTCGAAGCTCACGAGGTCCTCCGTCGCGCCGCACTCGACGCACTCGTCGACGAGCGGGCGGAGGCCCTCGAGGGCGAGCACCTTGAGGAAGAAGGCCGGCACCACGAGCGGGCCCCGATGCCCGGCGAGGGCCCGGAGCGCGCCGAGGAGCATCTCGTAGAGCGGCTCGTTCGGCTCGCCCTCGAGGCCGAGCTGGTCGACGGCCTCGAGCATGGCGACGGCCCGGGTCAGCCGGTCGAGGTCGTCCCGGATGGGGCGGAAGTGGTCGACCGTGTCGGCCTGCGTGACGATGTCGAGCTCACGGCCCTCGTAGAACAGGAGCTGGAGGTGGGTGGGCGGCTCCAGCCGGGCGCCGAAGCGGGACTTGGTCTTGCGCACGCCCTTGGCGACGGCCCGGACCTTGCCCCGCCCCTTCGTGTAGATGCTCACGATGCGGTCGGACTCGCCGAGCTTGTGGGTGCGCAGGACGATCCCCTCGTCCCGGTACAGCCCCATGGACGAGACGCTACGCCTCGACGCCCCCGAAGCGGCGGTCCCTGCGCTGGAACTCCCGGATGGCGTCGAAGAGGTGCTCCCGCCGGAAGTCGGGCCAGAGCACGTCGGTGAAGACCAGCTCGCTGTAGGCCAGCTCCCAGAGCAGGAAGTTCGAGATGCGGCTCTCCCCCGACGTCCGGACGACGAGCTCGGGATCGGGCATGTCCGGCGCGTAGAGGTGGGACCGGATGGCCCGCTCGGTGACCTTCTCCGGAGCCACCCCGTCGCGGACCAGCGCCTGCACGGCGTCGACGATCTCGGCCCGGCCGCCGTAGTTGAAGGCGAACGTGAGGGTCATGCCCTTGTTGCGCCGCGTCATCGCCTCGGTGTCGTCGATGTGGCGCTGCACCCGCTTGGGCACCCGCCAGTCCCGGCGGCCGATGAAGCGCACCCGCACGCCCTTCTCGTGGAGCTCGTCCCGTCGCGACAGCAGGAGCCGCTCGTTGAAGCCCATGAGGAACCGCACCTCGTCCGCGGGCCGCCGCCAGTTCTCCGTCGAGAACGCGTAGACGGTGAGCCACCCGAGCCCGAGGTCGAGCGCGCCCTCGACGGTGTCGAACAGCGCCCGCTCCCCCGCGGCGTGGCCCTCGGTGCGCTTCAGGCCGCGCGCCGTCGCCCACCGACCGTTCCCGTCCATGACGCAGGCGATGTGGACGGGCAGGCGATCGAGATCGATCCCGGGGGGCAGCACGGCTGCGAACCTACTGCCAGTGGGTACGCACCCGGCGTGCTCGATCGCTGGCGGGCCCGATGGAGGCTGCTGGACGTCGTCCTCCGCGTGACGGACCGCTTCGGCGCGATCGGCGGGGGGCCGCTCGCCGCGTCGATCGCGCTGTCGACGTTCCTGTCGCTCTTCCCGCTGCTGCTCGTCGGCATCGCGGTGGTCGGCTTCCTGTCCTCCGGCGATGCGGGCTTCGCGCAGGACGTCGTGTCCGATCTCGGCCTCCGCGGGCGGTCGGCCGAGGTGGTCACCGACGCCATCGCGGCCGCGGAGGAGAGCCGGCAGGCGGCGACCGTGGTCGGCCTCGCCGGCCTCCTGTGGTCGGGCCTGGGCGTCGTCGGCTCGCTGCAGACCGCGATGAACGCGGCGTGGCAGGAGACCGGGCGCGGCCTGCTCGACCGGCTCGTGGCGCTGCGCTGGCTCGTGGGGGCGGGGCTGCTGTTCCTCGCCAGCGCGAGCCTCGGCCGGCTCGTCGCGCTGCTGCCCGGCTGGGCGGTGCCCCTCACGGTCCTGCTCGGCCTCGCCGTGAGCACGATCCTGTTCGTCTGGACCTACTCCTCGCTCGGCCACACCCACGTGGGCTGGCGGGCCCACGTGCCCGGTGCCGTCCTCGTCGCGGTCGGCTTCGAGCTTCTGAAGCTGCTCGGCGGCGTCTGGGTGCCACGAGCCGTGGCCTCGTCCTCCGCGCTCTACGGATCGATCGGTGTGGTCTTCGCCGTCCTCGCCTGGCTCCTGGTGTACGGCCGCCTCATCGTCTACGGCGCGGTCGTGAACGTGCTGCGCTGGGAGGCCGGCAGCGGGACGGACATCGTCGCGATCGAGGTGCCGCACCACGACGGCCCGGCGCCGGTCGCGGTGACCCGCGGCGGCGCCGTGAAGGAGCACGCCCGGGAGCTCCCCACGAGCGGCTGAGCCCTCAGAAGCGCCACCGGGTCTGGCTGTACGGATCGCCCTTGCCGAAGCCGAACGCGGTGGACGCCTGCACGCGGAACACGTGGGCGAATCCCTCGCCGTCGGAGTGGGCGAACGCGCCGTCGCGCACGTCGAAGGTCCACTCGGGCCCGTACTTGTCGATCCACGCGTCGCGCAGGCGCAGCAGCATCGCCTCGTCCGTCTCGCGGACGGCGTCGCCCTCGACCACCACGTCGAAGCCCTCCGATCGCAGGTTGCACCCGGTCACGAACGTGACGTGCGGGTTCGCCTCGAGGTTGCGGGCCTTGCGCTCGGCCGGGCCGGTGCAGAACCACAGTGACTCGTCGACCCACACCGCCAGCAGCGGGGTGACATGGGGCTGCCCGTCGGGTCGCACGGTGGCGATCCAGTAGACCTCCGCGTCGGCGAGGTGCTGCCGGCCCTCGTCCCACGTCGCGGCCGTGGCCGCCGCATCGCTGAAGCGCCGGTCGAGCGTCGTCGCCGGCCTCACGGCGACCACCCGGGGTCGCGGCCGGTCAGGCCGAGCACGCGGTCGAGCAGCGGGGCGCTGTCGGATACCGGCACCTGCGGGCCGAAGAGGCCCTCGCG
>DATFFY010000327.1:0-2739 GCA_035249805.1 Acidimicrobiales bacterium
TGGTGCCGGGGGTGAACCACACGAAGGCGCCCGGCTCGAGCGGCACCTCCTCGTAGCCGGACGCGGTCAGCGTCTGCACCGCCCCCGTCCCCGCCACCACCGCGTAGGCCTCGGTGCACACGGTGTGGAGGTGGGGCGTGCCGCCGGCGAGGCCGTCGGGTGCGGTCGTCGTCGGGCAGGGTCGCGGCGGTGGCGTAGGCGGCGGGGTCGGCCACCACCTCGGGGGCGAAGGTGATGACCATGTCGCCGGCCTCGGGCAGGCCGGCGTTGGCCATCAGCACGAGGATCTCGAGGTCGCCCTCGTTCACGAGCCGGTGGATCGTGCCGGGCGTGAACCACACGAACGCGCCGGGCTCGAGGCGCTGCTCGGCGAAGCCGGACGCCGTGAGCGTCTGCACGCGGCCGCGGCCCGCCACCACCGCGTAGGCCTCGGTGCACACCGTGTGGAGGTGGGGCGTGCCGCCGGCGAGCCCGTCGGGTGCGGTCGTGTCGTAGACCCGCAGGTGCGAGAGGCCGATGCCTCCCGGGAACGGCGGCGGAGGGGCGGCGAGGTCGCTCACTCCGACGTCCACCAGCGGGCCCACTGCTCCGCGCAGCGGTCGAGGGACCAGATGCCGTCGTGCACGACGATGCGGAAGGTCAGCGCGAGCTGCTCCCCCGCCGCCACCTCGAGCGGCTCGTCCCAGAGGAAGGCGGCGTTGAGGAAGTTCGACCAGCCCTCCTCGCCGTAGGTGGCGGCTCGGGTCGATCCGTACCAGGGGACGGGGTGGCGGGGGTTGTCCGCGCCGTGCAGGAGCAGGATGCCGGCGGTGGTGCCGTCGACGTGACCGGACAGGTCGCACCACGCGCTGCGCTCGCCGAGGACGCGCTCGTGCTCGGAGCCGTCGTCGAGGAGCAGCCGCGTGTCGGTCCAGTCGGCGCGGCCCCGGAGGGCGAGGCCGCCGTAGCCGCCCCAGGTCGTGAAGGGCGTGCGGTCGAGCACCACGTCGACCTGCGGCTCGAGGGTGATCGACCAGTCGATGGCGTAGGCGTCGTCGGTGTCGAGGTCGGCCTCGGTGATCGTGCGGCGGTCGACGATGACGACCGTCTCGCGGTCGGGGCGGATCCAGTGGACGGTGCCGGGGTCGACGTGGCGGAGCACGCCGTACGCGTCCATCTCCTCCCAGAAGTTCTCCTCGTTGACGTACTTGATCGTGAACCAGAGCGCGTGGTGCCACGGGTGGTCGGGTGGGGCGTCCCGGGTGAGCACCGCGCCGGAGGGCGCGGCGACGGGGTGGACGTTGGGGCGCTTGCGGTGGTCGGCGTTGTAGGTCCAACGGGTCACGGCAACCAGCTCCCGTACAGCGGGTGGTCGGGGGCGATGGGCAGCACCACGTCCGTTCCCGTTCGCGCCGACCAGTAGAGCGCGGTGAGCAGCTCGAGCGAGGCCCGGGCGTCGGCGAGGGTGACGGGCGGGTCGGCGCCCGCGTCGAGCGCGTCGGCGAAGCGGGCGAGCTGCCCCTCCCACTCCTCGGGCTGGTCGACCCAGCCGTCGAGCACGCCGTCGATGGCGGCTGCCGCCTCGTCGTCGTCGGGCGTGATCGTCCAGGGCCGGGCCGAGCTCGTGTACGGCGCGGTGCCGGACTCGGCCGAGAAGCCGGTGAAGTGGAAGCGGTGGCGGGTGATCTCCTCGGGCGAGCCGAGCGTGGCCGTGATGGTGGCCAGCGAACCGTCCTGCAGCTCGAGCGACGCCGCGGCGCAGTCCTCCACCTCGATGTCGTTGACCCGCGTGGTGGCCCGGCAGAAGACGCGCACCGGCGGGCCGGCCACGTACGTGAGCATGTCGAGGGCGTGGATGGCCTGGCTGAGCAGCACGCCGCCGAGCTCGGTGGCCCACCGGCCGCGCCAGGGCGCGGCGTAGTAGTCGGCCCGCCGCCGCCACGCGACCTCGACGGAGGAGGTGGAGGCGGGGCCGGCCACGCCCGCGTCGACGAGCGCCTTGACCTGCTGGAGCCCGTTGCCGAAGCGGTACTGGAACACCGGCATCATGCGGGCCGTGCTGGCGGCTTCGGCCTCGAGGAGCAGGTCGACGTCGGCCAGCGAGGCGACCACCGGCTTCTCGCACACGACGTGCTTGCCGGCCGCCAGCGCGGCGAGCGACTGCTCGAGGTGCAGCGCGGGGGGCGTGCAGACGTGGACGACGTCGACGTCGTCTCGGGCCAGCAGCTCGTCGAAGGCGAGCACGGGCACGTCGATGCGCTCGGCCACTGGCTGGGAGCGGGCCGGGTCGGGGTCGCAGACGGCCACCACCCGGAAGCGGTCCTTCAGGCGGCGCAGGGCCCGCACGTGCATCGTCCCGATGCCGAGCCCCACGACCGCCGCGCCCCAGACCCCCTGCGAACTGGCGCCTGAAGTGCCGGGTTCTCGGGGCACTTCAGGCCCCAGTTCGGGTGGGGGTCGTGCGCTTGACGGCGGCCAGCTGCACCCGCTCCGGGCGGGCCTTGTAGAAGTCGTCGAGCGGGTAGCAGCCGGACACGAGGCCGTTGCGGGGGGCGGTCGTGCAATCCGAGAACGTGCGGCACAGGCGGCGCCCGTCGAGCGGGCGGCCGGCCAGCACGTCGGCGGGAGCGTCGTGGTAGCTCAGCGCCAGGCGACCGACGCCCACGGCGGCCACCCCCGAGCCGGCCACGATGGCCGAGGCCACGTGCGGCAGCCACTCCTGCACGTAGGACACGCCGCTGGCCACCACCGTCAGGTGCG
>DATFFY010000328.1:0-3828 GCA_035249805.1 Acidimicrobiales bacterium
GCCAACGCCGTCGCCGTCGCCGACGTGTACCGGGCCGCGCTCGCCCTCTAGGGTGGGCGACCCTATGGGCAAGGCATCGTCCAACAAGAAGGTCGCCCGAGCGGCCCGCGCCGGCGGTCGCGCCTCCAGCGGCCAGCCCCGCAGCCTCCTGTTCCCGGGTGTGCTCGCCCTCGTGATCGTGCTGGGCACCTCGCTCGTCGTCTACGCCCGGGACGACCGGCAGAGCGACGACATGGGTGGCGTCCCGCAGATCGGCGACCACATCCACCAGTCGATCGCCTTCGTCGTGTGCGGCGAGGGCGAGCTGCCCGCCCTGCCCGAGTTCGAGTCCACGATCGGCATCCACACCCACGGCGACGGCGTCATCCACATCCACCCGTTCTCCCAGCTCGGGGTCGGGGCCAACGCCACGCTGGACCGCTACCTCGAGGACGTGAAGGACGAGGGCGGGGTCGACATCACCCTCACCAACGACGAGCTCGAGTACTTCGGCGAGACCTACGCAGAGGACCAGACCGAGTGCGAAGGGGTCGAGGATCCGCAGCTCCGCATGGCCTACTGGCCCGACGTGCAGGACGAGGCGTCCGAGCCGCAGGTCACCACCGGCGGCTTCGGCGACCGGCGCCTGACCACCGACGGGGCCGGCATGACGATCTTCTTCGGCGACCCCGACGCCGACATCCCGAAGCCGGCCAACGCCTCGCAGCTGGCCGAGCTCGGCGCTCGCGACGCGAACCCCAGCGCCACCACGACCACCCCGGCGGCGGGCGACGGGGCCACGACCACCACGGTGGCCACCGACCCCAACGCCACCACCACGGTGGCCACCACGCCGACCACCGTCGCCCCGTAGCCGGGATCCCGGTGCAGGCCGTCGTGCTCGTCGGGGGGTTCGGCACCCGCCTGCGACCCCTCACCCTGTCGACGCCCAAGCAGCTGCTCCCGGTGGGCAACCGCCCGATGCTCGAGCGCGTCGTGGAGCACCTGGCCCGCCACGGGGTGGACCGGGCGGTGCTGTCGCTCGGCTACCGACCCGACGCGTTCCGGGACGCGTACCCCGACGGCACCTGTGCCGGGGTCGAGCTCCACTACGCGGTCGAGCCGGAGCCCCGTGACACCGCCGGCGCGATCCGCTTCGCGGCCGACCACGCCGGCATCTCCGAGCGCTTCCTCGTCGTCAACGGCGACGTGCTCACCGACCTCGACGTCACGGACCTGATCGCCCGCCACGACGCCGCCGGAGCGGAGGCGACGTTGGCCCTGCACCGCGTCGAGGACCCGTCGGCCTTCGGCGTCGTGCCGACCCGGCCCGACGGGCGCGTGCTCGCGTTCATCGAGAAGCCACCGCGCGACGAGGCCCCGACGAACCTCATCAACGCCGGCACCTACGTGCTCGAGCCGACCGTGGTCGACCGGATCGAGCCCGACGTGCCGGTGAACGTCGAGCGGGTGACGTTCCCCGCCATCGCCGCCGACGGCGCGCTCTACGCGTTCGACGGGGACACGTACTGGATCGACGCAGGCACGCCCGCCTCCCTGCTCCAGGCCAACCTCGACCTGCTGAGCGACCGGCGGGGCGATCCGGAGGAGGGCATCCACCCAGAGGCGCGCGTGGAGGGGAAGGTCTCGACCTCGTGGCTCGGCCCCGGCGCGGTCGTCCGCGAGGGCGCCGAGGTGCAGGGCTCGCTCCTCCTCCCCGGCGCCACCGTGGCGCGCGGTGCGGTGGTCCGCGACGCCATCGTCGGCCCCCGGGCCACGATCGGCGAGGGGGCGACGGTGGACGAGGGCTCGGTGGTCGGCGACGACGTGCAGGTCGGTCCGGGGGACGAGCTGCACGGCACCCGAGTCCCCGCCCCGGTGCCGTGAGGGCGCTCGTCACCGGAGGCGCCGGCTTCATCGGCTCGACGCTCGTCGACCGGCTGCTGGCCGAGGGCCACAGCGTCGACGTGCTCGACGATCTCTCGAGCGGCTCCTTGGCGAACCTGGCCGAGGCCCGCACCGATCGCGACCACGAGCTCAAGGTGCACCAGGTGGACATCCGCGAGGAGTCGGTGATCGACCTGATCGCCCGGCGCCGCCCGGAGGTCGTGTTCCACCTGGCCGCCCAGATCGACGTGCGCGTGTCCGTGGCCCGGCCCGCCTTCGACGCCGCCGTCAACGTGCTCGGCAGCGTGCACGTCCTCGAGGGCGCTCGCCTGGGCGGGGCGCGCAAGGTCGTGTTCGCGTCCAGCGGCGGCACCATCTACGGCGAGCCCGACGCCCGGTCGCTGCCGGTGAAGGAGTCGCACCCGCAGCAGCCGGTCTCCCCGTACGGCGTGGCCAAGCGCGTCGTGACGGACTACCTCCACGTCTACCGGGAGCTCCACCAGATCGAGTACACCTCGCTCGCGCTCGCCAACGTCTACGGGCCCCGCCAGGACCCGCACGGCGAGGCCGGCGTCGTCGCCATCTTCGCCCAGCGACTGCTCGCGGGGGAGCGCTGCACGGTCTACGGGGATGGCGAGCAGACGCGGGACTTCGTCTACGTCGACGACGTCGTCGATGCGTTCGTGCGCGCCGCGGACCGGGGGAGCGGGCTGCTCTGCAACATCGGCACCGGCGTCGAGACCTCCGTCAACCAGCTGTACCGCACGATGGCCAGGGCGGCCGGCGTGGGGGGCGAGCCCGAGCGCGGGCCCGAGCGGACCGGCGAGCTCTCCCGCAACGCGCTGGACCCGGGTCGGGCCAAGATCCACCTCGGCTGGGAGCCGTGGACGGACCTGGCCACCGGTGTGACCGAAGTCCTGGCCTGGTTCCGCTCCTCGTAAGGCCGCGCCCACCGGGGTGCATGCTTTTGCAAGCATCTGCTGCGTATGCTCATCGCATGCAGCCGACCGCGGCCATCGTCGAGCTCGATGGGCTCCTGCAGGAGCTGAGCGAGCTGCGCGTCCGCCTCGAGCAGCCCGGCGTCGGCGCCGACGAGGACGCGCTGTGGGAGCTCGAGGTGGCGTTCCGGCACCTGGCCGCCCGGGCCCAGGCCCGGGCCGAGCTGCTCCGCCGCCAGATCGACCTGCTGAACGAGCAGCGCCGGGCGTCTTAGCGGAACAGGTCCTCGCCGGTCGGTCGCACGACCTCGGCGCGGACCTCGCCGCGCCCGAGCCACGCCGGGTCGACCCCACGGACGATCGCGGCCGGGATGCCGTCCGCCTTGCCCATGACGAGCTCGGCCGCGGCGGCGAGCTCGTCGACCACGCAGACCTCGGTCACCTGGAGCTCGCGCCCGCGGCTGTCGGCCGTCCCCCGCAGGTCGACGACGGCCCTGATGCCGGCGCACCCGATGGCCACGTCCGTGAGCCCCCGACGCCAGGGCCGGCCGAAGGTGTCCGACACGACCACGGCCACCTCGACGCCGAGCTGCGCCCGCAGGCCGTCCCGGATCCGGCGGGCCGACCGGTCGCTGTCCTCGGGCAGGAGCGCGGCCCAGCCCTCGTCGACGTTGGACAGGTCGACGCCGGCGTTCGCGCACACGAAGCCGTGACGGGTCTCGCTGATCACGAGGTCACCCCGCCGGCGGACGACCCGCACCGACTGGGCCTCGACGATCGCCTTGTGGCCGAGCGGGTCGCCGGGATCGACGCGCACCATCGCGCCCTCGGCCTTGGACACGACCTTCTGGGTCACGACCAGGACGTCGCCGTGGCGCAGGTCCGGAGCGGCCGCGGCGAGCAGCGCGGCCAGGTCGTCGCCGCGACCGACCTCGGGCACGCCCTCGACCGGGATCACCTCGAGCCTGCTCATGCCGTCAGCACCGCCTCGGCGAGCGCGGCCGCCTCGGCCGGCCCGCGCATG
>DATFFY010000329.1:0-4299 GCA_035249805.1 Acidimicrobiales bacterium
AGACCGACTGGTCGACGAACCGTGAGCTCCGCAAGCGCTGTCTCCAGCAGCTGCACGATGCGCTCGACCGCGAGCGCGAAGCGCTGCGGCCGCAGATCGTGGCCGAGGTCGGCTCGCCCGTGATGCTCACGCACGGCCCGCAGCTGGACTCGCCGATCGAGATCGTGCGCTGGCACGCCGACCTGCTGGAGCGGTACGACTTCACCGAGGACCTGGGCGAGGCCGAGGTGCGGGGCGCCGTGCACCAGCGGTGGGTGGAGAAGGAGCCGGCCGGCGTCGTCGCCGCGATCGTCCCCTACAACTTCCCGGTCCAGATCACGCTGGCCAAGCTGGCGCCCGCGCTGGCCGCGGGGTGCACGGTCGTCGTGAAGGGCCCGCCCCAGACCCCGTGGGTCACCGCCGCGCTGGCGCAGCTCCTCGCGCAGCACACGGACATCCCGGCCGGGGTGGTGAGCGTGCTCACGTCCTCGCGCGCCGAGGTGGGCGAGCACCTCGTCACCGATCCCGCCGTCGACATGGTCAGCTTCACCGGCTCGACGGCGGCGGGCCGCCGGATCATGGCGGCCGCCGCCGAGACGGTGAAGCGCGTGTTCCTCGAGCTCGGTGGCAAGTCGGCGTTCGTCGTGATGGACGACGCCGACCTCGCGGTCGCCGCGATGTTCGCCGGCTTCACCATCTGCGCCCACGCCGGCCAGGGCTGCGCCATCACGAGCCGCCTGCTCGTGCCCGAGGCGAAGCTGGCCGAGGCCGTCGACCTGGTGCGCGACACGATGGCCGGCGTCCCGTACGGCGACCCCCGCGACCCCGGGACGATGATGGGCCCGCTCATCAGCGAGGCCCAGCGCGACCGCGTCGACGGGTTCGTGCAGCAGGCCGTCGCCGACGGCGCCCGCGTCGTGCTCGGCGGGAAGCGCCCCGACCACCTGCCCGACGGGTACTTCTACGAGCCGACGCTGCTCGTCGACGTCGACCAGACCTCGCGCGTCGCCCAGGACGAGGTGTTCGGGCCGGTCCTCGCCGTCCTCCCGTACCGCGACGAGGACCACGCCGTCGAGATCGCCAACGACTCGATCTTCGGCCTGTCCGCCGCCGTCTACGGCGAGGACGTGGACCGGGCCACCGCGGTGGCCCGCCGCATCCGCACCGGCACGGTCAGCATCAACGGCGGCATGTACTACGGGCCCGACGCGCCCTTCGGTGGCTACAAGCAGTCGGGCGTCGGGCGGGAGATGGGCGTGGCCGGCTTCGAGGAGTACCTCGAGCGCAAGACCATGGCCCGCCCCGCCGGCTGACCCCCAAACTCCATCGAACTCGCGACGCTGCGGACACAGTGCTGTGTCGCCGTCGTCGCGAGTTCGATGGGTTTGGGCTACTTCGAGAGGCCGTTGAGGAGCAGGTCCCAGAGGTCCTGCGCCGCGGCATCGACGTCGGTGCGCACCGACGTGCCGCTGATCGTCGCCGCGAACGCGTGGAACGAGATCGCCTGCATGAGCACGCCGGCCACGCGGTGGTGGTCGAGGCCCTTGCGGATGCCGCCCGCCGCGGCGGCATCGTCGAGCAGGGCCTCGAGCAGGCCCACGAGCGGGCCGAAGGCGACCGACGCCTCCTTGGGATGGTCGGTGAGCAGCTGCTGGGCGAAGTGGTACAGGGGGGTGGGGCCGGCCTTGCTGCCCTTGGCCTTCACGTTCGGGTGCGACATCCGGTAGTACTCGAGCGCGAACCGGTGCAGGCGGGCGACGGGGTCGCGCTCCTCGTCGACCTTCTCGGCCAGGAACGTCGCCGCCGTGCGGATCTGCTCCTCGAACAGCGCGAGCAGCAGCTCGTACTTGCCGGCGAAGTACTGGTAGAAGCTCCGCAGCGACTGCCCGGAGCGCTCGACGACCTCCTGGACGGTGAACTCGTTGTCCTCCGAGGCGGTCATCAGCTCGAGGGCCGCGTCGAGGAACCGCTGCACGCGCTGCTCGGCGCGGGCCCGCGCCGGGTCGAGCGAGCGCGCCACGGCGAGCTCCCGCCAGGTGCTCCGGGTCGCCTCCGGTGCTTCCTTCGCCATGTGAGAACCCTACTCGACGCTGTAGGAGAGCCACGCTCTCCGCAGTGGAGACGACTAGTTCGACTTCGAACTAGACGGTCGGCTCGACCACCATCTCCATGCTGGCGGCGCCGCTGTCCGGCACGCGCGCCTGGCGCCACACCTCGACGGGGAACGAGGCGTTCACGAGCGAGTAGCAGAGCCACAGCAGCCGCTTCGCGTCCTCGGGCAGCGCGGTGAGGTCGAGCTGGTCGAGGTGCGCGCAGGCCGCCTCGAGGCGGGGGAAGGCGGCGTCGTAGAACGCCTGCAGCTCGTCCATCGAGCTGGCGAGGCGCTTTGCGTAGCGCTCGGCCTCGGTCTCGAGGCTCCACTCGGCGAAGGGCTCGAGGTCGGCGAACTCGCTCGGCAGGATGGCCATCGTCGTGCTCCTCCTCAGGACGCGGCGGAGATCCGCACCGGCGTGTCCCGCCCGGCCTGGTGGGACTCGACGTAGCCGCGCGCCGTGCGGTGCAGGTGGCGCAGCAGGATCTCCTGGTCGTTGAGCGGGAAGCTCGTGACCGCCCGCGACTCGATCATGCGCTGCGTGGCCTCGAGCGTGTTCCCGTCCTGCAGCGCGTACTCCTTGAACGTGACGGCCGCGAGCTCCTGCGCGATGCGCTCGCGCGCGGTGGTCGGCGGCACGAAGTAGAGCGTCCCCTCGAAGATGTGCCGGTTGTAGGCCGTCGGCCAGTAGTGGTACGTGAGGTACCAGTTCGGCGCCCAGACGAGCAGCATGAAGTTCGGGAAGAAGACGAACGAGTCGACGCCCCACGCCGGGCTGCGGGCCGGGTTGAGCGCGGGCGGCAGCTCGTCGACCCCGAGGTCCGGGGCATCCCACGGGCCGAAGAGGCCGCTGCGCAGCGCGTTCTCGATCGGCTTCACGAGGCTCGGGTCCTTCGGCGGGGCCATGCCGCCCCACGACGACACCATCCCGTGCGGGCCGTCGAGCTTGTAGGACAGCGCCTCGAACCCGTAGCCCTGCAGCTTCTGCGACTCCTCCGACACCGCCTGCTTCGCGTGCAGGACGGGTGCGTGGTAGAACTCGGCGAAGGCGTCGATGAAGAGCTTCCAGTTGCTCCCGACGTCGGCCCGGTACTTGTAGACCTGGGTCATCTTGTCGAACGGGTAGCCCGCGAGGCCGGCGCCGAGCTCGCCGAGGTAGTCGGCCACCGAGTCGGTGCTGTCGACGTCGAGGTTGACGAAGACGAACCCCTCCCACACCTCGGTGCGCACGGGCACGAGGCCGTACTCACGCTTGTCGAGGTCGAAGAACTCCGACTCCTGCTGCACGAAGTTCAGCTCGCCCTCGAGGCCGTACCGCCACCCGTGGTACTTGCAGGTGAACTGCCGGCACGTGCCCTCGGTCTCCTCGGCCGGGAAGTCGTTCCACACGAGCTTGTTCCCGCGGTGGCGGCAGATGTTGTGGAAGGCGCGGACCTCGCCGTCCTTGCCCCGCACGACGACGACGGAGGTGCGGGCGGCGTCGAGCTCGCGGGTGAAGTAGCTGCCGGCGCGGGGGAGCTGCTCGACGCGGCCGACGTTCAGCCAGGTCTTGCGGAAGATGGCGTCGCGCTCGAGCTCGTAGTGCTCGGCGGAGATGGAGTCCTCGTACGACACGGGCCCGGTCCCGAGCTCGGGGTAGTGCTCGGTCCAGCTGCCCTCGGCGGGCTTGGTGAAGTGCGGCATGGAGCTCCTCGGTCGGGCCGGCGTCAGGATGATAGCAGGGATCTCGTCTACGGAGAAGGCCGTTTCCGGTAGGCCAGGAGGTCCTCGTCGGGCTCCACGCCGAAGGTCTTGAACGCCATGGCCACCAGGTCGTAGGCGCCGACCGTGAACACCACGTCGAGCAGCTGCTGCGGGTCGAGGTGGGCGGCCAGCGTGGCCCAGGTCATGTCGTGCACGTCGGCGCCGGCCAGCAGCTCGTCGACCGCGGCGAGCAGGGCCCGCTCGAGGTCGTCCCACCCGTCGGCGTCGGGCCCGGCGACGACGCGGTCGATCTCGTCGTCGGTGAGCCCGGCGTCCCGGCCGAGCACGACGTGCTGGAGCCACTCGTACTCGCAGGACCGCCGCGTGGCGACCCGCAGGACGAGCAGCTCGCGCTGGCGGAGGGTCAGCGTGGTGGCGAACAGGATGTGGCCGTTGAAGGTGTTGTAGGCCCGGGTCAGCGCGGGGTGGTGGGCGAACAGCCCGAGGGCGTTGCGGCCCTTCGGCCGGTTCGGGTCGCGGGGCGG
>DATFFY010000330.1:0-7089 GCA_035249805.1 Acidimicrobiales bacterium
GCTGGATCCCGAGGCCGTCGAGGCGGTCATCGCGGCTGCGGGCCTGCCGCGCTCCGGGGCTCGGCGGGGCCACCATCCCGCGGGGCTGACGGACCGTGAGATCGAGGTGCTGCGCCTGGTCGCACGGGCGTGCACGAACCGGGAGGTCGCGGAGCAGCTCCACATCTCCCGGCGAACCGCCGAGCACCACGTCCAGAACGTCTACGCCAAGATCGGCGTGTCGAGCCGCTCTGCTGCGGCCCTGTTCGCGATCCAGCACGACCTGCTCCCAGGAGGAGATGGGTAGGTCCTACCGATGCGCTCGCTCCACGTGAGTGCGACGTTCCTCCTAGGCACCACAGGAGGTACGACGATGAGCGAACAGCACGGGACCGGAAGTGCGCCGGAGGGGTCGGGACGCGGAGTGCGCTGGCTCGAGCCGGGGGCCGGCGAGGCGCGGTGGGTGCTCGGCGAGCTGGACACGGTGAAGGCCACGGCGGACCAGACGGGCGGCCTCTTCGGCTGCAAGGAGACGGTGGCCCCGAAGGGGAGCGGACCGCCGCTGCACGTGCACGAGCACGAGGACGAGGCCTGCTACCTGCTCGAGGGGGAGATCACGTTCTTCGTCGGCGACGAGACCATCAGCGCGTCCGCCGGGAGCTGGGTGTACCTGCCCAGGGGCATCCCGCACACGCTCCGGGTCGAGTCCGACGAGGCGAGGAGCCTGTGGCTCACCGTGCCCGGCGCGTTCGAGTCGTTCTTCGTCGAGGCCTTCCCGGTCGCGGCGGCGGGGAGCAGCCCGCCTGACGAGCCCGTCGACCTCGCCCTGGTGGCCCAAGCCGCCGCGGGCTATGGGGTCACGATCATGGGCCCGCCGCCCGGGGCCACGGCGTAGGCGTGGGAGTCGACCCGTCAGCGGTCGGCGAGGATCGCCCTTCCGACGAGCTCACGGGTCCACGTCGTCCACCGTCGTGGCGACCAGCCGCACACCACGACGAGGCTCTGGTAGCTCGGGATGTTCGTGAGGGTGAAGAGGATGTCGGCTGCCCGGCGGATCGGCATCCCGGCGGCCAGCTCGCCCTCGCGGTCGAGCCAGGAGGTCAGGCGCAGGCAGTCGGCGTAGCGGCCCCGCCGGGGGGGCTCGAAGGTGGACCCGGCCACCGGCTCCACCCGGGACGCGGGCTCGAGGGCGTTGTAGATGCCGAGGATCCTCGGGATGGCGGTGGCCGAGGCGGCCACGAACGCGTCGAGCGCGGCCCGAGCGTCGTCGCAGGCCCACACCTTCTGCATCGCCGGTTCGACGTCCTGCTCGTTGATCCGCTCGTGCAGCGCGGTCAGCAGCGCCGCCTTGGAGTCGAAGTGGAGGTAGATGGCCTGCCGCGACACGCCGGCCCGCTTCGCCACCGTCTCGAGGCCGGCCCCGTGGTAGCCCTCGGTCTCGAACAGGGCGCGGGCGGCATCGAGGATCGACGCACGGGTCTCTTCGGAACGGCTACTTGACACGCTGTCAACCTTACTCTACTTTACAGACTGTAAACAAACCTCTCTCGAAGGAGCCGTTGATGGCCAGCTACCTCGTCGTCACCTGGGACGGTGCGGGCAACCTCGTGTCGACGCTCGGCATCGCCCGCCGACTCGTGGACGAGGGGCACGACGTGCGCCTGCTCGGCCACGAGTCGATCGACGCCCGTTGTGGGTCGCACGGTTGGCGGTTCGTGCCCCTCCGGCAGCTGGCCGAGTTCGACAACACCGCGGAGAACGACCCCGGCGACGAGATCACCCGGCTCAGCGCCGACCTGTGGTGCAGCCCGGCCGTGGCCGAGGACGTCCGGGCCGAGCTCGAGCGGGAGCCGGCGGACGTCATCCTCGCCGACTGCATGCTCCTCGGCGCGCTGTGCGCCGGGGAGGCGGCCGGCCTGCCCACCGTGGCCCTGTTCCACTCGCCCATCTCGCTGTTCCGGGGCGGTCCGCTGGTGGAGCTGCTCGCTCCCGCGCTTCCGATCGTCCACGAGATGCGACGCGATCTCGGCCTCCCCGCCGTCGGGTCGATCGCGGAGTTGCACGACCGCACGGCCCTCTGCCTCGTGGCCACCCCCCGGGAGTTCGACGTCGAGGTCCCGCTCCCCGATCACGTGCGGTTCGTCGGTCCGATCCTCGACGGCCCGCCCCTCTCCACGCGGGTCGACGACGTCGAGGTCGATGACGACGGCGAACCCGTCGTGGTCGTGAGCTTCAGCACGAGCTTCCAGGGGCAGCACACGACGCTGCAGCGGGTGGCCGACGCGCTGGCCGGGCTCCCCGTGCGGGCGGTCGTCACCACCGGTCCGTCAGTCGACCCGGCAGACATCCTGAAGGGGGAGAACACCCAGGTCGTGGGCTTCGTGCCGCACGAGCGACTGTTCCCCGCGGCGTCGGTGATCGTCACCCATGCGGGCCTCGGGACGGTGATGGCCGCGCTCGCCAGCGGCACGCCGATGGTGTGCCTGCCCATGGGGCGGGACCAGTTCTTCAACGCGGCGATGGTCGAGCGCCTGGGTGCCGGCGTCGTCCTCGACGCGGCGGCCCCCGCCTCCGCGATCGCGGCCGCGGTGCAGGAGGTGCTCGGCGGTGACGGACATCGGGCCGCGGCCGAGCAGTTCGCCAAGGTCATCTCGGGCTGCGGCGGCGCCACCGAGGCGGTGGCCGCGCTCGAGCAGGCGCGAGGTGCAGCAGCAGCAGCGGGACGGGAGGTGCCGTGATGGCAGCAGATCGAGAGATCAGGATCGGTCGCCGGCGGGCCCGGTGGCTCGGCGCGGCGGTGGTGGCGGGCGTCCTCGCGGCTCCGGTCGCCGGCTGCGGTGACGACGATGACGCGGAGGGCGCGAGCGGCAAGGACGCGTTCGTCGCCGCCGCGGATGCGATCTGCGAACGGATCGACGCCGAGGGGACCGAGCTCAGCAACGAGGTCTACGGCGAGGACTTCTCGCTCGACCCCACGCTCGACCAGCAGGCCGAGCTCCTCCGCGCCCTCGTCGCCAACGTCGAGGAGGGACAGGACGAGATCGCCGCGTTGGGGGGTCCCGCCGAGGGCCAGGCGATCCTCGCCCGCGTGTTCGGAGAGGACCCCTTCATCGAGGACGCCCGCGGGGCCATCGCGCTCGCGGACGCCGGCGACGAGGCCGGCTTCGAGTCCGCGCTCGACGCGCTCTTCGGCGAGGGCGGCGATCCCGATCCCGAGCTGATCGAGGAGGCCCAGGCCTACGGCTTCCGCTCCTGCGTCCCCAGCGACGGCGACGACCCAGACGACGATTAGCGATCGAACCGGAAGTCGGCCGAGTGCACCGTCCCGTCGGTCAGCGCGAGCGTGAACCGCCGGCAGCCTGTCCACCCCTTGGTGGTCTTCCAGTTGTACGTGTACAGGTCCGTCGACGCGTTGTACCGCAGACCGCCTGGACCGGCCGCCACGGTCGGCTCGGCGGCGCCGATCGGCGCCCGGGTACCGCAGTCGATGGGGGTCGAGGTCGGCGAGCCGGCGACGAGCACCGCCAGCCCCTGGTCGCCCGACAGGCTGAACCGGAGCGAGACCGAGCTCCCCGCCTGGGCCGTGTTGACGCCGGGCAGGTTGGTGATCGGCGCCCGGAAGCCGTCGAAGGCCCAGATGACGTTCACCACGGCCGTGTCCGTGCTGGTGAGGCCACCGGCGTCGGTGACCTGCACGGCGATCGTTCGGCTGGCGGGGGCCTCGATGCCGGCCGCCGAGAACGTGGCGCTCTGACCCGCGGTCTCGAACGTGCCGTTGCCGTCGAGATCCCACGCGTAGGTCAGTGCGTCCCCATCGGGGTCGTTCCCCGTGGCGGACACGGTGGTCGACGAGCCCTCGACCACCGCGTACGGGCCGCCGGCGTCGACGGTCGGGCTCGCGTTCGAGCTCAGCTCGATGCCGACGAGGACTGGGTCATGGTCGGATGACCGGTAGGGCCCGGGGTCGTAGAACGTGTTGACCTGGTTCGCCGACTTGAACTCCACGTTGTAGTCGAGCGAGATCGGCTCGTCGGCGTTGACGTGCCACTGCGTCACGCCAGTGATCTGCTCGTCCAGGCTCTCGGTCGCCAGCGCGTGGTCGAGGTAGCCGGACTGCCCCTGGAACACGAACGAGTAGGCGTGGTCGCCGAGGAGCTCGGCGATCGTGTTCACGAACCCGTTGGTCTCGAAGGCGGCGATCGGGTCTTCCTTGGCGTAGGCGTTCATGTCGCCGAGGACCAGGAAGTCAGGATCGCCGCTGCCAGTGGGATCGGCCGCCAGCCAGTCCACCAGGGCCTCGGCTGCATTGGCGCGGGTGAGGTTGCAGCTGCCCTGGCCGTCACCCGTGTCGGGATCGCCCACGTGGTCGCAGCCCGATCCCCTCGACTTCAGGTGGTTGACGACGGCGGTGATGCGCTCCCCGTTGGAGTCGAGCTCGAAGGTCTGGGCGATCGACGGCCGGTTCAGGGTGTCGAGGAAGCGTGGGTCGACCGTCGAGTCGATGATGGCGTGGCCCCCGACCGGGGTGACCACCGCGTGCTGGTAGATCATCCCCACCCGGATGGCGTCGGTGCCGACGACGCCAGTGTCGATGAACGCCCACTTGTCCGTGCCGGCGGCGGTGTTCAGCCCGGCTACCAGGTCCTCGATGGCGCCGAGCTCGGCACCGGCGGTCACGTCGTTCTCGAGCTCCAGCAGCCCCACGACGTGGGCGTCGAGCGCGGTGATGGCGTCGATGATCTTGGCCCGCTGGCGGTCGAGCTCCAAGAGGGTGTTGGCCCCGCGAGCGGTCGGGAAGCCGCCCGCCGCGCCGTCGAGACCTGTGCCGTTGCCGTTGAAGTAGTTGAGGAGGTTGAAGGCGGCGACGCGCAAGTTGCCGCCGACGGGGTCAGGCGCGATCGGCCGCGGGTTGGTGGGAGTGAAGTCGACCGCGCCGATGGGCTGCACCCGGTACACCCCGAAGCGGGAGTCGAGGACGCCGGTGAGGCTCGGCAGGGTGTCGCCGACCCGCAGCGTGTTGGTCGCGCTGAGGCCACCCTGCGGGTGGATCGTCGGGTCGATGTTCTGCTGGCCGTTGCCGTCGTCCAGGAGGATCCGGCTGCGGTCGTTCAGGTCCTGCAGGGCCAGGGCGGACGCGCCGGGCGCCACCACGTTGGTCGGCTCGTCGAGCCGCCCGCCCGCGGACAGCGCCACCTCGCCGAAGCGGCCGAGGCTGAACACGTCGGTCACGGTCAGCTCCTGGGAGAAGGCGGCCTTCATCCCCTCGAACCTCTCCAGATCTGAGACGGCGGCGACCGGCAACGTCACCGACGCGGGCGTTACCGAGGAGCCTGAGCCGCAGATCGCCGTGGCCGTCACGCCCGAGAGCTGGGTCTGCCCGCCGAACTCGCTGACCGTGCCCCTGACGCGCACCCGATCACCGACCGAAACCGCTGTCGAGGTGTTGAACACGAAGATGCCTTCGGAGGTGAGTGGATCGGCGTCCACGTCGGCGTCTTCCTCTTGGAGGAAGTAGCCGCCGAACTGACCGGTGCCCTGGTAGTCGCCGACGACGACGCCTTCGACGGTGCGCACGCCGGTCTGCGCGGCAGTCGGCCCGGTCCCTTGGATGTGGTGGATGAGGGTCGCAGTCTCACCGCAGACCGTCGTGTCGGCGGTGGTGAACGACCAGGCTGCGTCGGCGGCCATGTTGTCGGGCGGATCGTCGGCGTCCTGGTCGGTCACCTGGCTGGCGAAGACGGTCACGGTGCACGTCTCGTTGGCCGCGAAGTCCACGTCGGGGTCGATCGTGAACGTGGCCGGGCCTCCCGACGCCGTCGCAGCGTGGCTCCCGCTCGACGTGCACGAGATCGAGAACCACGATCCGGTGACGTCGACATCCTTCGAGAAGGTGACGCTCACGTTCGCGTCCCGTGTGACGTCCACGGCACCGGCAGCCGGGCTGGTGGCGGTGACGAACGGTGGTGCGCCTTCCTCCGAGCGCGGCGTGAGGTTGACGTCGTCCACGCCGAGCCCGTCCTCGGCGCTGGACACGTTGAAGTCCAGCCACCGCACCCAGAACGTCGCCCCGGGAGCGATGGCCAGCCCGGTGACGGTGGCGTTGATCTGCGTCTGGTTGGCGGCAAGGTTGCCGTCGAGCGCACCTGCGGTCGGACCGGTGATCGGACTCGTGAAGTCGAGCGCGTCGGCGTCGTTCCACGTCCCGGCCGTGAGGCTCGTGGCGTCGAGGCTGTATTGGAAGTCCAACCGGTCCGGACCTCGCTCGACCGCGCCCAGTCGCCATTGCTCACCGACGTAGGCGACCTCGATGGCAGCGACCTCTGCGCCCGTGTTGTTGGTGAACGCGGCGCCGATCGTCGGCGTCAGTGTGCCCGAGAGCAGGGTGCCGAACGCCCGGTCCGGGTCGCCCGAAGGCCCGAAGCTGTACACGTCACCGGCTGTCGAGGCGCCCGTTGACGCCGCGTACGCGTCGTTGTTCGCCACGCTCGAGCCAGACTCGTGCAGGAACCACCCAGTGGGGAGCGCAGTGTTCGTGGTTCCGCTGTTGGCCAGGTCGCTGAAATCCTGCGTATAGGCGGTGCCGAGCGCCGTCAACGACACCGATCCCGACCCGGCCCCGAGCGCGGGAGTGGCCGGCAGCGGCACCAGCACCGCGGTGGCGGCCAGGGCGATGAGCGCACCGAAGCCCGCCCGCTTGGTACGTCCCACCATCAGATCCCCCTCGCCGAGGCGACCCAGCGAGTGTAGGTGAACGACCGACCGCGACATCGGGAGACGAAGCTCCGCCCACGGCGGGACTCGAGCCTGCGCGCGCTCCTCGATCCGCCCAGCGGACGGCAGGCGCCGCAGGCGCCTTGCCCAGCAAGCACAGTGCCCGTCTCTCCGGCGTCGGCGCAGCCGACGCCACTCGCGCTTGGCGCTCCCGAGCCGAGAGGGCTGCAAGTTGACGACCCGCGCATGCAGAGCGCCAAGCGCCCTCGGCAGGACTCGAACCTGCGCACACGGCTCCGGAGGCCGATGCTCTATCCGCTGAGCTACGAGGGCAGTGGGTCGCCGAGCGTAGCGCAGGCCCCTCGGAGGCCCCCAACGACCGAACGGCATCCCGGCGCC
>DATFFY010000331.1:0-2169 GCA_035249805.1 Acidimicrobiales bacterium
CGAGGAACGCCCCGGGGACGGCGCAGGCCAGGCCGACGACCGCCACCTGGACGGCGGCCAGCCGGATCGGGTCGTGGCGCCGGGCGGTCGCGCCGACCACCAGCACGTGCACCGCGAAGGCGACCGCGCACCCGACGGTCAGCCCCTCGCCCTTCCCGAAGCCGGAGCCGTCCCCCGGGTCGGTGAGGAGCACGAGGCCGACCACCGCGAGGGCGACGCCGGCGAGGGTCGCCGCGCGCGGCCGCCGCCGATGGACGAGGAAGCCGAGCACCGGGACGACCACGACGAGCAGGTAGGTGATGAAGGCGGAGGTGGCCGAGTCCGTGTACTGCAGGCCGACCGTCTGGAAGAGGTAGCCGGCGAGCAGCGCGAGCCCTCCCCAGGCCCCGTCCCGCAGCTCGCCGGGCGACGCCGGTCGCCGACGGGCGAACGGCCACAGCACGAGGGCGCCGATCGTGAAGCGGATGGCGAGGAAGGGCACCGGCTCGACGTCGTCGATCGCGTCCTGCACGACGAGGAACGTGCCGCCGAAGCACAGCGCGGCGAGCACGAGCGCGAGGTCGTGCGCGCGGGCCCGAGGGTTCGGCGGGGCCTCGCTCACGGGTGCGGTCGTGTGGCCTCGTGCTCCTCGGAGGCGCGGGCGGGCAGGTAGCGGAACGCGATCGCGGCGCCGAGCAGTGCGGAGGCCGCGGCGACGAGCACGCCGCGGTGCAGACCGCTCACGAACGCCTCCTTGGCCTCTTCGACGAGGCCCAGGATCTGCTGGCTCGGGATGCCCGAGCGGACCGCGACCTGGATCGACTGGCCGAGCCCGTCGCGGGCCACGTCGATCGCCCCCTCCGCGACGCCCGCGGCGCGGAACGAGTCCTCGACCCGGTTGGAGAAGGCGGACGACATGACGCTGCCGACGATGGCGACGCCCAGCGCCCCGCCGACCTGGCGCGTGGTGTCGTTCATCGCGCTGCCCACGCCCGCCTTCGCCCGGGGGAGCGAGCCCATGATCGACTCCGTGGCCGGCGCCATCACGCAGCTCATGCCGACGGCGAAGAGGACGAGGCGCCAGGCGACGTCGCCCCAGTAGGTGACGTCGTCGACGGGGTAGCCGGCCATGAGCACGAGGGTGAGACCGACCAGCGCCAGGCCCGAGCCGACGACCCGCTTCGTGCCGAACCGCTCCGCCAGACGTGGGCTGTTCGGCGCGAGCAGGAGCATCGTGACCGCCATCGGCAGGAGCCCGACGCCGGCCGCCAGCGCGTCGTACCCCATCACGAACTGCAGGTACTGCGTCTGCAGGAAGATCATCCCGAACATGGCGAAGAAGAGGAGCATGATGCCCGCGCTCGCCGCACTGAACCGGGGGTTCCGGAAGAACGACGTGTCGAGCATCGGGCTCGACGTGCGCGCTTCCCACCATGCGAACGCGCTGAGCACGACGACGCCGGCCGCGAAGGTGGCGACGATCCCGCTGGAGGTCCAGCCCGCTTCCGGCGCCTCGATGATGGCGAAGACGACGAGGACGAGGCCGACGATCGACAGGACGGCGCCGACCGGGTCGAAGCTGGGCTTCGCGGGGTCGCGCGAGGTCGGGATGATCGCCGCGCCGGCGGTGAGGGACACGGCCACGATCGGGAGGTTCACCAGGAAGATCGAGCCCCAGTAGAAGTGCTCGATCAGGAAGCCCCCGCTGATGGGGCCGAGCGCCGTGGCGATGCCGGCCACCGCCGCCCACAGCCCGATGGCCCGGCCCCGCTCCTCGGGCGGGAAGACGTTGGTGATGATGGACAACGTCGCGGGCATGATGAACGCCCCGCCGATCCCCATGAGCGCACGCGTGGCGATGAGCTGGTTCGGGGTCTCGATCAGCGCGCTGGCCAGCGACCCGACGCCGAAGACGACCATGCCGAGCTGCAGCGCCCCCTTCCGGCCGTAGCGGTCGCCGAGGCTGCCGGCCGTCAGGAGCAGGCCGGCGAACACCAGCGTGTAGGAGTCGACCATCCACTGCAGCTGGCTGTTGGTGGCGCCGAGCTCGGTCACGAGCGTGGGGATCGCGACGTTGAGGATCGAGTTGTCGACGATGATCACGAGCAGGCTCAGGTTGAGCACGGCGAGGACCCACCAGCGCAGCCCGTACGCGCGGCTGGTCCGATCGAACGGGGGGAGCCCGCTGGG
>DATFFY010000332.1:0-6116 GCA_035249805.1 Acidimicrobiales bacterium
CGGCAGCTCGGCCGCGCGACCCTCGCCGGTCACGACAGCAGGCGGGCGACGGCCGCCAGGGCGACCGGGTAGCCCTGGCCGCCGAGGCCGGCGATGGTCGCATCGGCGACGGGGGCGACGACCGACTGCCGTCGCCACGGCTCGCGCGCAGCAGGGTTCGACAGGTGGAGCTCGATCACGGGGCCGTCGAAGGCCGCCAGGGCGTCGTGGAGCGACCAGGCGTAGTGCGTCAGCGCCCCCGGGTTGATGACGATCGCCGCGCAGCGGCCGCGGGCGGCGTGGATGGCGTCGACGAGGACGCCCTCGTGGTTCGACTGCAGGTGCTCGAGCTCGAGGTCGTGGGCGTCGGCGGCCATGGTCGCCGACGCGACGTGGTCGTCGAGCGTGGCGGGGCCGTACACCTCCGGCTCGCGGTCGCCGAGCAGGTTGAGGTTCGGTCCCGACAGCAGCAGCACGATCCTGCGGTCGGTCATCGCACCTTCTCCAGGGCGGCGAGGGCGATGGCGTCGTCGACCGGGCGGACGACCTCGACGCCGGCGGGGCCGTCGAGCACGAACGTGAGCCCGCTGACCGCCTTCTTGTCGCGCCGCATGAGGGCGAGGAGCTCCTCGGGATCCGACCGCTCGGGCAGGGCCATGGGCAGACCGTAGGACCCGACGACGTCGCGGTGCGCCTGGACGCGGTCGTCGCCGATCCGCCCGAGCAGCCGCGCCAGCTCCGCCGCGTAGACGAGGCCGACCGCGACGGCCTCGCCGTGGCGCAGGTCGTAGCGCCCCGCGGTCTCCAGGGCGTGGCCGAGCGTGTGGCCGTAGTTCAGGATCGCTCGACCGCGGGTGCTCGCCGGGTCCTCCCGCTCGTCGCCCGCGACGACGTCGGCCTTGATCTGCACCGCCGCCGCCACCCGGGCCTCGAGGTCGAGGCCGAGGAGGTCCCGGCCCGTGAGGAAGTGGTACTTGGCCAGCTCCCCCTGGCCGGACCGCAGCTCGCGCTCCGGGAGGGTGGCGAGGGCGTCGAGGTCGCACACGACGGCGACGGGCTGCCAGAACGCGCCGACGAGGTTCTTGCCCTCCGGGAGGTTCACGCCCGTCTTGCCGCCGATGGCCGCGTCGACCATGCCCAGCAGCGTCGTGGGGACGTGGACGACGGCGACGCCGCGGTGGTAGCTCGCCGCCGCGAAGCCCACGGTGTCGGTGACGACCCCGCCGCCGACCGCGACGACCGCGTCGGTGCGGGTGAGGCCCCAGCCGGCCCAGGCCCGGCACAGCTCCTCGACGGTGGCCAGGGCCTTGGCCGCCTCCCCCGCCGCGATCTCGAAGCGCCGGTGCTCCCGGGCGGGGTCGACCTCCAACGGGATCCCCGGCTGGGTCACCACCGCGATCCGCTGGGCCGTGGCGGGGAGCAGCGGGGCCAGCTCGGCGCGGGCCCCCGCCCCCACGACCACGGGGTAGGCCCCGCCGGGGGCGCGCACGTCGACGGTGATCACCGGACGCCTCGCTGCTCGAGCAGGTCGGCGATGCGCACGGCCAACGCCTGCTTGGGTCGCTCCTCTTCGCGGTGGAAGGGCTCCACCTCGACGACCAGGTCGGCCACCTCTGCGTACAGGGGCGCCCGCTCGCCGTGGAGCCGCTCCAGCACCTGGCGCGGCGTCTCGTCGCCGGCCAAGAGCGGCCGGTGGGCCTTGCGCTCGATGCGGCTCGCGAGGAAGGCGGGGGCGGCGTCGAGCCACACGACGGTGACGTCGTCGCCGCCGAGGAGCGCCCGGGTGGCGGGCCGGACCACGGCCCCGCCGCCGCTGGCGATCACCGGGTGGTCCGGCGCGCGGAGCAGCTCCTCGAGCACGGCCGCCTCGAGGTCGCGGAAGGCGTCCTCGCCGTCGTCCTCGAAGATCTCGGCGATCGGCCGGCCGGCTCGCGCCTCGACGGCGTCGTCGGCGTCGACGAAGGCGCGGTCGAGCAGCGCCGCGAGGCGACGCCCCACCGTCGTCTTCCCGGACCCCATGAGGCCCACGAGCACCACCGGCCCGGTCAGCTCAGCGTCGCGACGAACGCGTCGCGGTTGCGCCGGAGCTCGTCGAGCGAGTCGCCGCCGAACTTGCGGGTGGCCTCGTCGGCCAGGACGAGGGCGACCATCGTCTCGGCGACCACGCCCATCGCCGGGACGGCGGTGACGTCCGTGCGCTCCTTGAAGGAGACGGCCTCCTCCTTCGTCGCGGTGTCGACGGTCTTGAGCGTCGGCCGGTTGAGCGTGGCCAAGGGCTTCATCGCGGCGCGCACCACGACGACCTCGCCCGTGGAGATGCCGCCCTCCACACCGCCGGCCAGCGCGGACTCGCGCCGGTACGCGCCGGCCTCCTCGTCCCAGCGGATCGGATCGTGTGCCTCGCTCCCCCGCCGCCCCGCGACGTCGAAGCCGTCCCCGATCTCGACGCCCTTCACGGCCTGGATCGACATGACGGCGCGGGCCAGCAGCGCGTCCAGCTTGCGATCCCAGTGCACGTGGCTGCCGAGCCCGACCGGTACGCCGTAGGCGAGCACCTCGACCACGCCTCCGAGGCTGTCGCCGTCCTTCGCCGCGGCCTTGATCTCCGCGACCATCGCCTCCTCGGCCGCGGCGTCGAAGCACCGCACGGGGGACTCGTCGACGCGGGCAAGGTCGGCCGGGAGCGGGCGGAGGGCGGCCTTGGACCGGGCGCCGCCCATCTGGATCACATGGCTCAGCACGTCGACGCCGAGCTCGGCCAGCAGGCCCTTGGCCAGGGTGCCCGCCGCGACGCGCGCCGCCGTCTCGCGCGCCGAGGCGCGCTCGAGGACGTCGCGCGCGTCGGTGAGCCCGTACTTCTGCATGCCGGCCAGGTCCGCGTGGCCGGGCCGGACCTGGGTCAGGGGCGCCTTCGTGGGACCGTCCTCGGCCCGGACGGACATCTCCTGCTGCCACTTGGAGGGGTCGCGCTCCCACTCGCTGTTCGCGACCTGGATGGCGACCGGAGAGCCGAGCGTCCGGCCGTGGCGGACGCCTCCGACGATCGTGACCTCGTCCTGCTCGAACTTCATGCGGGGACCGCGGCCGTAGCCGAGGCGACGCCGGGCCAGCTCCTCCTGCACCTGCTCCACGGCCACGGGCAGCCCGGCGGGGAGGCCCTCGACGATGACGACGAGCGCCCGCCCGTGCGACTCACCCGCCGTCAGGAACCTCAGCACGGGATCAACGCTACTGGCGGGCCTCTCGGGCCCTTGAACTCTTAGCGGACGCCGAACCCGACGCGACGGCCTGCGGATCCCGCCCGTAGGGCCCCATGCGGCGCAGCCGCAGCCCTTTGGGAGCCCTCGGTCGCTACGCGAGGCCTGAGTTCACAGGTAGAGCCATTCGAAGAGACCCCACCCTGTCTGCCCGTCGCTCGTGAAGCGAGCGACAGCGTCACAGATGCCGAACATGGCGCCGCGACCCTCGTCGGTGGACAGGTCCCAGACCTTGCCCTGGACGACGAGGTCGCCCTGGTAGGCGCCGTGCTTCCAACCGTCGCCGTCGAAGCCGTAGCCGGTGCCGACCCCGATGTGCACGGGCAGCACGGGCTCGACCTCCACCACCACGTCGCCGAGGCGGATGGTGCCCTTCTGGACGATGCCGAACAGCCCGGGCCCGCCGGTGTCCCACTGCAGGTCGTGCTCGGGCCGTCCGAGGTGGTCGACCCGCCCGTCGGGCCACAGCCGCACCGCCTCCTCGAGGACCCGGCTGCCGTTGCCCCGCTCCTGGCAGATGAAGACCAGCGCGTGGTCCTCCATCCGGAACGGCGCGTACAGCCAGCGGAACGGCTCGGACGGCTTCGCCGCGAGGTTGCCAGGGGCCTCCGCCTCGCCCACCGGGCGGATGCCCCACGACCGGTCGCGGCTCCCCCACCAGCGGTCGGGGGTCACCTCCATGCGCTCGCCGTCGACCTCGAGCCACCCGCTCCACGACCCGAGCTGCGCGAGCCGGCAGGCGTCGAGGAAGGCGCGGCCGTTGGCGTTGCGGTCGACGTGGGGCGGCTCCTGGAACGCCGGCACCCACCCCTCCCAGGTCAGGTCGTAGGCGAGCCCGTGGTCCGAGGCATCGAGCGTGCAGCGCAGCGTCCTGAGGCCCTCGATCACCTCGACCCGGAACGGTCCGACCGACGTGTCCATCCGGTCGAGCCCGAGCTCGCGCGAGGCGCGCACGACGCGGTGCTCGTCGCCCCGCCGGACGAGCGCGAACGCGTCGGTCACACCCAGGTTCGGGTACTGGCCCATGCCGAGGATGAGGAACAGCTCGTCCGAGCAGGGGTGGCAGTTGAAGTAGTAGCGGTCGTAGAAGTTGCGGTCGCTGGTGCCCGGCTGGCGCACGGGCTGGGCGACCTGGTGGATGGGGAGGTCGTCGAGGGGCGACAGCATGTGTCCTAGGACCTTTCGTCGAGGATGCGGCGCAGCAGCTGGCTGCCCGTCTGGTCGTAGGCCATGTCCGCGCCGCCGGGGAGCACGCCGGTGCTGTCCAGGAGCTTCAGCACCCTGGTCATGATCGACGCGTAGCGGGTGGCCCCCAGGAGCTCGTACCAGTCGAGGTGCTCGGCCGAGCGGCCGCTCGCCTTCTCCCACCGCTCGATCGAGCCGGCGCGATCGAGGAGGCCGTCCAGCCGGGGGACGTCGAAGGCCTCCCAGTGGTGCCGGTCGAGGAGCAGGTACCAGGCCAGGTCCTGGACGGGGTCACCGGCGGTGACCATCTCCCAGTCGAGGACCGCGGCGACCGAGCCGTCGTCGGCGAAGATCATGTTGCCGATCCGCGAGTCCCCCCAGCAGAGGACGGGCTCGTCGGTGGCGGGCGGGACGGTGGCCTCGAGGAGGGCGAAGGCCTCCTCCACGACCGGGTACGGGTCGTCCCCCGCGGCGAAGCGGCGGTACTCGTGGTCGAGCGCGAGCTGCTCGGCCGGCGTGCGGGGCACGATCGAGCCGAGGCCGATGCCCTCGCGGTCGAGGCGGTGGATGGCTCCCATGGTGTCCAGGCCGCTCTCCCAGATCCGACCCCGCTGGCTCGGGGTCAGCTCGGGGAACCAGCCCTCGGCGTGGTAGCTCGGGCTGTCCGGCGGGACCCGCCCGTCGACCCGGCGCATGGCGACGAACCGGTCGCCGAGGACGTCGGTGTCCTCCTCGAACCAGAGGACCTCCGGGACGGGCACGGTGCCGTCGGCGTGCAGGGCCTGCAGGACCTGCACCTGGGTGTCGAACTCGGTGCTCGGGAACACCGTGTGGCCGCTGGGCTCGACCCGGATGACCAGGCCGTGCGCGACCGGGCCGCCGCCCTCGTCCCAGGTGGCGTCGAAGATCAGCGTCTCGTTGGAGAACCCCGACAGCCCCGGGATCTCCACCGGCCCCACCTCCACGGCGGGGGCGCCGGTCCTGCGCCCCAGCCAGGCGGCCAGCGCGGCACGGGTGGCGTCCGGGTCGCGATCCTTCGAGACGGCCACCGCTCCCCCTCCTGCGCGCGTCAGAACTGGAACGCGTTCTACTACATCGGGGGCGCTAAGGGAGCCAGAGCAGGATGACCACGCAGCTCACGGCGAGGGCCGGGCCGAAGGGGAAGCCGCCGGTGTCCTTCGTGATCGCCCGGTGGGCCAGGCCGAAGGCGATGCCGAGCACGCAGCCGAGCATCAGGCCGTAGAAGACGTACTGGACGGGACCGGTCAGGGTCTCCCCCGGCCGCCACCCCACCCAGCCGAGGTAGAGGCCGAGGAGGAGGGCGAGCTTCACGTCGCCGAAGCCCATCCCGCGTGGGGACACGAGGTGGGCGACGAACAGGATGGCGAAGTACGCGACGGCGCCCACGGCGGCGCCTCGGAGGGCGTCGGTGGCGTCGCGCTCGATCGACACGGCCACAACGAGGGGGATGGCCACGGCCAGCGCGGGGAACGTGAGCCGGTCGGGGATGCGGAGGTGCTCGAGGTCGACGAAGGACACGGCGACGAGCGCGGCGCCGAGCACGAGCATCGGGAGGACGACGGAGGAGTCGCCGTACTGCGCGGCGAGGGCGGCGAACGTCGCGGCGGTGGCGAGCTCGACCGCGAGGCGACGGCGCGGCCCCGCGCGGTCCCCGAGCAGCCACGGCTGCACGGG
>DATFFY010000333.1:0-2905 GCA_035249805.1 Acidimicrobiales bacterium
GTCGATCAGCAGATCGCCAACGACCCAGGGGGCTCCCGCTGGATCGACCTCGTCGACGACGCCGTCGGCATGTTCCTCGACCACTGCCGGAAGGCAGCCACACCCAAGGGAAGGAAGCGCTGAGATGACCCCACCCGCCGCGCCTCGCCTGCACCACATCGCCATCACCGTGACCGACCTGGACGCAAGCATCGAGTGGTACGAGAGGGTCTTCGGGATCCGGCACCAGGCCGACGAGCCGCACGACGGCGGCGTCGGCAAGCTCCTCGCCGACGAGACGATGGATCTGGTCATCGTGCTGCACCGCCACGACGGCAACGACGGCGGCCGCTTCGACGAGACCGCCACCGGCCTCGACCACGCCGGGTTCGTGGTGGCGAGCCGCGAGGACCTCGTCGCCTGGCAGGCCCACCTCGAAGCCAACGGCGTCGAGCGGGCGGCGACCACCGGTCAGCCGCTCACGCAGTCCCCCATCACGGACCAGCCCTACGGCTCCGTCCTGGTCTTCCGAGACCCCGACAACATCCAGCTCGAGCTCATCGCCCCACCATCAGCCTGACAGCACAACCCCGAGACCACCCGAGCAGAAGGAACCAACCGATGACCACCGTCGAGACTCCCACCCAACCGAGCGCCCCGGTCGCCGAGCCCCAGCGCATCACCGACGACACCTACCTGATCCCCAGCCTGCTCCCCGCCGAACCCGGTACCTACGTGTTCATCAACTCGATGGTGATCCTCGCCGAGGAACCCGTCATCGTCGACACCGGTGCCCCGCTGTTCCGCGACCACTGGCTCGATGCCGTGACCTCGGTCGTGGACCCCGCCGATGTTCGCTGGCTGTTCCTGTCCCACGACGACGGCGACCACATCGGCAACCTCTCGGAGCTCCTGGACCTCGCGCCGAACGCCACGGTGGTGACCAACTTCTTCACCAACGAGCGCGTCCGCGCCGACCGCCCCGGCGAGATGCCCATCGACCGTCAGATCTGGCTCGAGGCGGGCTCCTCGTTCGACGCCGGTGATCGCACCTTGCACCTGTTCCGCCCACCCATCTTCGACGGACCCACCACCCGCGGCCTCTACGACGACCGCACCGGCGTGATGTGGGCCGTCGACTCGTTCGCCGCGCTCACCACCGGAGCCGTCTACGACGCCGTCGACCTGCCGCCCGACCTCTACGACGACTCCTTCGAGCTCTTCAACAGCCTGGTGTCGCCCTGGCACCAGTGGCTCGACCCCACCGTCTACGGCGGCCACGTCGATTCCGTCGAGGCGATGGCACCGACCGCGATCGCTTCGGCCCACGGGCCGCTGCTGCGTCAGGACTCCATCCCTCGCGCCTTCGACCGGGTCCGCGCCCTCGCCGGCCGGCCGAACAGCACGCCGCCCGGCCAGGAAGCTCTCGACGCGCTGCTCGCCCACGCCATCTAGCTGCGGCGGTCCCGGCCGATTCGTCCGTTGTGCCCCGGGGAGCAGGGGCCGGGGCAGCGGCGGCGAACCATCCTTGGATGGCTCCGGTTCGTCCCCGTTCCCTGCTGCACCACCGCGTCCTCGGGGTGTGGATCGCCGCGGCCGTGATCGCGGGCTTCGCGTCGCTGGCGTCGAGGGACGAGCCCCGGCAACGGGTCGCGTCGGACCTGCCTCCGATCGCCGTGACGGTCCCCTCGCTGCCCCCGATCACGGTGCCCGGGCTGGACGTGCCGCCGATCACGGTGCCGGACGTGCGGGTGGAGGTCGAGCTGGACCTCGGCCTGGACCCCGCGCTGCCGCCGCAGGTGCTCGGACCGGTGTTGGACCTCGTCGGTGGCGCGGGGTCGCCGGTCGACATCGACCGCCCGGGGCTGTGGCTCATCGATGCGGACACGGGCTCGGCCCGGATCTTCTTCACCGACCTGCTCGTCAACGAGGTGGCGTTCGCGCCGGACGGCCGGCGGGCCGCGGTGACGACCTTCGAGGGACGCAGCCGGCACGGGTCGCAGAAGCGCACGATGTGGGTGCTCGACCTGGTGACCGGTGCCCGCCGGCCGATCGCGGGTCCGGTCACGGGCCTGGGCGGCCCGTCGTGGTCGCCCGACGGCAAGCTGATCGCCTACAGCGACTGGTGGACGAGCCCCGACGGGCCCTTCGACGAGTACGTCGACGGCATCTGGGTGGTGCGGCCGGACGGATCAGGCCGGCGCCGCGTGGCCGGCACGGACCAGTACGGCGGGCACATGTCGTGGTCGCCGGACAGCCGCTTCATCACCGGGAACCTCGTGAACGACGACCGGGTGCTCGTGGCCGGCGTCGTCGACGGGACCGAACGGCGCCACCCGTACACGGACCCGGCGTACTCCGAGTGGTCGCCCACGGGTGGCCTGCTCGCCGTGGGCAAGACGTTCGACGGGCCGCTGGACACCATGGATCCGATGACCGGTGCCACGCGCACGATCGCCGCCGACCTCTGGGGCCCCAAGTGGTCGCCGGACGGCACGTGGATCGCCGCCGAAGGCGACGACCCCGGCGAGGGCACCTTCGTCCTCCGCCCCGACGGCTCCGAGCGCCGCCACGTGTCGGACTTGGACCTGCGTGGCTGGGCCACCGACGGTCGTCACCTCCTGCTCGGCAGCTACGGGATCGGCCAGAGCATCCTCGACCTGGAGACCGGTGAGGAGCGCGTCATCTCGAACCGTCCCGCGCCGGGCCTGGACTGGAGCAGTGGCGAGTTCGTCCCCGGCACCCACCGCGCCGCCATGCTCGTCTACCCCGCGACCAGCCCACCCCCGCCCGGGCTGTAGACGGCCGGGCTAGGACCGAGGTCGACGACGAACGCGGCGGAGCGCTCAGGCCGGTGCCGCACAACCGGGCGGCGCACTGGTTGGCGTTGCCGGTAATGCCTCAGGACCGTGGTCGTCGATCGGCC
>DATFFY010000334.1:0-2422 GCA_035249805.1 Acidimicrobiales bacterium
CGAGGCCGGTGCGGGGCGGGTCGGCGACCACCGAGGCGGCGCGGGCGGGGCCCCAGTGGGCCACGTCGGCCCGGACGATCTTCACCTGCCGGTCGGCCAGGTTCACCCGGGCGTCGGCGACCGAGGACCGGGACTGCTCGACGAGGGTGCGGGCGCCCCTGGTCTCGAGCGCGCCCGCGAAGAGGCCGACCCCGCCGTACAGGTCGACGAGCCCGTCGCCGTCGACGCCGCCGAGCGCGTCGGCCACCATGGCGACGAGCGCCTCGGCGCCATCCGGGCCGACCTGGAAGAACGACTTGGCCGACACCCGCCACCGGCGACCGGCGAGCTCCTCGTGGTACCAGGCGCGGGCCCCCTGGCGCAGCGCGGCCTCGGTGACGACGCGGACACCGTCGGGCACCGATGCCGCGTCTGCGTCCGGCCCGCTGACGACCACCAGCCGCTCCCCGGTCCGGGCGCCACCGCGCAGGGTCACCTCGCCGTCGGGGAAGCGGCCCTCGGCCACGAGGTCCGCGACCACCGGGTGGGCGACCAGGCAGGGGTCGACGTCCACGACGTCGTGGGAGGCGCGGCGGCGGAAGCCGAAGCGACCGTCGCGGGCGACGCCCCGCAACGTCGTGCGGTACCCGGTCGCCGGGAGATCGGGACCGAGACCGACCTCCACGTCGAGCCTGGCCTGGCGGCGCAGCGCGTCGGCGACGATGTCCGCCTTCAGCCCCCGCTGCGCACCCGGGTCCACGTGCTGCCAGTCGCACCCGCCGCACCCGGCGGCGACGAACCGGCAGGGCGGCCCCACCCGACCGGGCGCGGGCGTGAGCACCTCGACCACCGTGGCTCGGGCGAAGTCCTTCCGCCGCTCGTGGACGTGGACCCGCACCCGCTCCCCCGGCAGTGCCCCCGCGACGAAGGTGACCCGGCCGTCGTCGTCGCGGGCCAGCCCGTCACCCCCGGCCACGACCGCCGTCACGTCGAGGACGCCAACCTCCGCCTGTGGCTCCACCCGGTCACCCTACGATGGCTTGATGGGCGACCTCCCCGGCACCGACCGACCCCTCGAGATCGCGCCCTCGGTGCTCCCCGCGGACTTCGCCCGCCTGGGCGAGGAGGTGGCGGCGCTCGAGGCGGCCGGCGTGGACCGCATCCAGTGGGACGTGATGGACGGGCGCTTCGTGCCCAACCTCACCTTCGGACCCGACGTGATCGCCGCCTGCCGGCCCCACGCGAGGATCCCGTTCGAGGCGCACCTCATGGTGGAGGCCCCCGACGAGCTGGCCTCGCGCTACGTCGACGCCGGCTGCGAGCTGCTCATCGTGCACGCCGAGGCCACCCGCCACCTGCACCGATCGCTCGGGCTGATCCGCTCGCTCGGCGCCAAGCCCGCGGTGGCGCTCAACCCGGCGACACCGGCGTCCGCCGTCGAGCACGTGCTCGACCTCGTCCACCTCGTGCTCGTGATGACCGTGAACCCGGGGTTCGGCGGCCAGGACTACATCGCCACGATGGAGCCGAAGGTGGCGGAGGTGCGGCGACTGGTCCTCGACGGGGGCCATGACGTGGACGTCGAGGTCGACGGTGGGATCGGGCCGGCCACGGTCGGCGCGGCGGTCGCCGCGGGCGCGAACGTGCTCGTCGCCGGCTCGGCCCTGTACCGCGACCCCGAGGGCCTGGCCCACGCCGTGGCCGGGCTGCGGGCGCAGGCCGAGGCCGCACGCACCTCGTGACGCGGGGGCGCACGCGGACCCTCGTCCTCGCCCTGGCGCTCGGCGCCGGGGCGACGGCCTGCAGCGACGACGGAGGGAGCGACGAGGAGCTGTGCGCCCTCGTCGAGGACACCACGGCGTACGACGGGCGCTTCGGCGAGGGGCTGGACCCGACGGACACCGAGCGGGCGCTGGAGCAGCTCGAGTCGGCCCGGGCCGATCTGACCCGCCTCCGCGCAGCAGCACCGTCGGCCGTCGACGATGCACTGGACGACGAGCTCGCGTACGTCGACGCGCTCATCGAGGTGCTCGAGACGGTCGACCCCACCGACCCGGTGGTGGTCGTCAACGCCGTCAACGCGCTGGAGGAGGAGCGGGCGGCGGCGGACGTCGCCGCCCTCGAGCTGCAGGCCTGGGCCGAGGAGACGTGCTAGCGCCGGCGTCGTGCCGCTACTGATGGGTCTGTAGACCGAGAAGTAGCCGACTGCGACGGTTCGGCTCGTGGAAGGCGACCTGCAGCGCGAGTTCGGACGGAACGTGCGCCGCCTCCGCGAGCAGCGGGGCCTCTCCCAGGAGGCCCTGGCCGACGACCTCGCGGTGCACCGCACCTTCGTGGGTGGCGTCGAGCGGGGCGAGCGCAACCTCACCCTCCGAACGGTCGAGCGGCTGAGCGAGCGACTCCAGGCCGACCCCCTCGCGCTCCTCGGGGCAGCTGCCCCCGG
>DATFFY010000335.1:0-3242 GCA_035249805.1 Acidimicrobiales bacterium
TGGCCGTGGTGCGGCCTGCTGGCGGCGTTCGCCCTCGCCTACCTCGCCATCGGCACCCTCGCCTTCGGCGCCCTCCTGGAGGAGTCCTGATGCCCGCCCCCACCTCGGCCCCCGCCGGCACCGGCTCGGCCGCCACCCGCGTCCTCGGGCTCGCCGCCCTGGTCGGCCTCGCGCTGCTCGTCGCGTACGCGATGTGGTGGAGCCCCGCGGACGTGACGCAGAAGGACGCAGTCCGCTTGATGTACGTGCACGTGCCCACGGCCATCCTCGCGTTCGCCGCCTGCGCCATCACGACCGTGGCGTCGGCCATGTGGCTGCGCCGCAAGACCGAGGGCTGGTGGGTCCTGGGGGGCGCGGCGGCGGAGGTCGGCCTCGTCTACACCGGGCTCACCCTCGTCACCGGTTCGATCTACGGCCGGCCCACGTGGGGCACGTACTGGGACTGGGACCCCCGCATCACCTCGACGACGTTCCTGTTCGTGCTGCTCGTCGGGTTCCTGGCGCTGCGCCGGCTCGACGACGAGGGCGGTGACGTCGCGCAACGGGGGGCCCGCGCCGCCATCGTCGGCCTGCTGCTGTTCCCGAACGTGGTCGTGGTGCACTACTCGGTCGACTGGTGGCGGTCGCTCCACCAGACGGCCACGATCACGCGGCTCGACCCCTCCATCGAGGGCACGATGCTGTTCACGCTGGTGCTGGGCATCGTCGTGTTCGGCCTGGTGTTCGCGTGGCTGCTCGTCCACCGCTTCCGGGTCGCCTGGCTCGAGGAGCGGGCCGGCCACCGCGGTCTCGACGACGCGATCGCGGAGCGCCGGGCCGAGGCCGGCGTCGCGGGCGGGGTGGCGTGATGCTTGCCTTCACGCACGTCGGATACGTCGCGGCCGGGTGGGGGATCGCGCTCGTGGTGCTCGGCGGGTACGCGCTGCGCACGGTCCGCCGGGGGAAGGCGCTCGCCCAGCGGGTGCCGCCGGAGGACCGCCGGTGGACCTGACCCCCACGGCCGCCGCACCGCCGCGGCGCCGGAACCGGATCGCCTACGCCGTGCTCCTCGTGGTGCTCCTGGCCCTCGGGGTCGTCGTGTACCAGGCGCTGTCGTCGGCCTCGCTGTACTTCTACAACGCGGACGAGGCGGTCGAGCAGCGGGTCGAGCTCGGGGAGGACCGCTTCCGCCTGCAGGGCTCGGTCCTGGGCGGGTACGACCCGTCGGCCGAGCCGCTCGTGTTCGCGGTGGCCTTCGACGGCCAGCGCGTGGTCGTGCACCACGACGGCGACCCGCCGGAGCTCTTCGAGCCGGGCATCCCCGTGGTGCTGGAGGGACGGTGGGCCGGCACGGAGGCGTGCTCGTACTTCGCCAGCGACAGGATCCTCGTGAAGCACTCCGAGGAGTACGAGGCCGACAACGAGGCCCGCCTCGACGAGGCTCGTGAGCAGCCGGCCGACCGGGCGTCGACCGCGCGCTGCCAGTCGTGAACTCCGTCCTCGGGACCGCCGGGCTCGTCCTCGGGGCGGCGTCGTCGCTCGTCGGGGTCGTCACCCTCGCCGTCGGGCTGCGGACCAGGAAGCCACGCCTCCTCGAGACCGGATGGAGCTACGCGCTGCTCGGGCTCCTCGGTGCGGTCGTCGCCGTGATCGCGATGCAGCGCGCGCTCATCACCCGCGACTTCTCCGTGGAGTTCGTGCACGACAACGGCAGCACGCGGACACCGGCGATCTTCAACGTCGCCACCATGTGGTCCGCGCTCGAGGGCTCGATCCTGCTGTGGGTGGTGATCCTCTCCGGGTTCACCGTGCACGTCGCCCGCAAGTTCCGAAGCCGGCTCGGCGACCCGCTCGTGGGGTTCGCGCTGCTGACGATGCTCGCCGTCGGCGCCTTCTTCTTCCTCTTGGTGCTCGGCCCGGCCAACCCGTTCCACGAGGTGGCCGTGGCGCCGGGCTACGACGGGCCCGGGCCGAACCCGCTCCTCCAGGAGCACATCCTCATGGCCATCCACCCGCCGATGCTCTACCTCGGGTTCGTCGGCTTCACCGTGCCGTTCGCGTTCGCCATCGCCGCACTGGCCACCGGCCGCCTGGGGGAGGGGTGGCTCATCGAGACGCGGCGGGCCACCCTGCTCGCCTGGGGGTTCCTCACGTTCGGGATCGTCCTCGGCGCCTGGTGGAGCTACGAGGTGCTGGGCTGGGGCGGGTACTGGGGATGGGACCCGGTCGAGAACGCGTCGCTGCTCCCGTGGCTGACCGGCACCGCGTACCTCCACTCGGTGATGGTCCAGGAGCGCCGCGGGATGCTCCGCGTGTGGAACCTGTCGCTCCTGTGCGCCACGTTCAGCCTCACGATCCTCGGGACGTTCCTCACCCGCTCCGGCGTGCTCGAGTCGGTGCACGCGTTCAGCGACGGTGACATCGGGGCGTGGCTGCTGTCGTTCTTCGGCCTCGTCGTCGCGGTCACGCTGGCCCTCATCGGCTGGCGGGGCGACCGACTGCGGTCCCCGGGCCGGATCGATTCGCCGGTGTCCCGCGAGGGCGCCTTCCTCGCGAACAACGTCCTGTTCACCGCGTTCGCCTTCGTGGTGCTGCTCGGGACCGTCTTCCCCCTGCTGGCGGAGGTGGTCGAGGACCGGCCCGTCACCGTCGGCCCGCCGTACTTCGACCGCATGACGACACCGGTCGGCATCGCCCTGCTGTTCCTCATGGCGATCGCACCGGTGCTGCCGTGGCGCAAGGCCTCCTCCGAGGTCCTGTCGCAGCGGCTGCTGTGGCCGGCCTGGATCGGGGCGCTCACGATCTTCGTCGTGGTCGCCCTCGGCGCACGGGGCCTCGCGCCGATCGCCACGTTCGGCCTGGGCGGCTTCGCTGGCGGCGCCGCGCTGCGGCAGGTCGTGCTCGCCACCCGCCGCCAGGGCTGGCGGGGCTTCCTCGGCCGCACCAACGGGGGCATGATCGTCCACCTCGGCGTGGTCGTCGTGGCCATCGCGATCGCGGCGTCCGGCAGCTACGTGCAGGAGTCCGAGGCCCGCTACGCCGAGGGCGAGACGCGCGTCGTCGGCGGCCACGAGATCACCTACCTGGGCACCAGTGAGGTGCAGGAGGAGAACCGGCTGGCGACGAAGGTCGCGGTCCGCGTCGACGGTGGGCAGGTCTACGAGCCGGCGCTGTCGCAGTACCCGGGCTTCGGCCAGCTGATCCCGACCCCGTCGGTGAAGACCGGGCTGACGGAGGACGTGTTCCTGACGATCACGCGGCTG
>DATFFY010000336.1:0-4512 GCA_035249805.1 Acidimicrobiales bacterium
TTCGGCGCGCTGGCCTGCTGCCACACGCGGACGAAGCGCTGCACCGCGGTGACGAGGGTGAGGATCAGCATCAGCCACAGCACCGCGATGAGGATCGAGTCGAAGAGGAGGCCGACTCCGAGGGCGATGATGCGCTCGGCCCGCTCCATGAGCCCGCCGCGCGCGTCGAAGCCGAGCGCGTCGGCCTTCGCCCGCTCGTACGAGATCAGCATCGAGGCGCCGAGCACCGCGAGCGGCAGCACCGCGATGCGGCCCGTGTGGGTGGTGGACAGGTGCCAGGCGACGCCGCCCAGGAGCAGCGCGTCGGTGACGCGGTCGGAGACGCTGTCGAAGAAGGCGCCCCGGGGCCCGGCGGTCCCCGAGGCCTTCGCGACCGCGCCGTCGAGGAGGTCCGGCAGCGCGCACAGCACGAGGAGGAGGAGCCCGGCGCGGAGGGCGCCGTTGGCGATCGCCACAGCCGCCGCCCCGGCGAGCAGGACACCCGCGGCGGTGAGGTGGTCGGCCGTGATGCCGGTGCGCCGGATGTTGTCGCCCACGGGCTTGAGGCCCTGTTCGAAGCTGGCTCGCCAGCGTCCGTCGAACATCGGACCAGGCTACCGGCCACATCCTCCCGGAAGCGACATCGGTCACCCCAAACCCGGCGAGTGAATACGTCCGGGGCGGGGCGGGCTGAGTGGATGAGTCCGACATGCCGGACCTATCGACTCGGGCTCGGCTCGGCCGGACCTATCCACTCGTGACAGCGGCCTCCAGCAGGTGGGCCCAGTGCGGGAAGAGGAGGTGGTGGCCTCCGGTGTGGACGGACTCGACCTCGGCGGTGGCGAGGCGGCCCGCCAGCCAGTGGCCCACCGCCGGAGGCGACAGCTCGTCGAGCTCGCCGTGCACGGTCAGGACGGGGGCACGCACGGACCGCAGGTCCAGGCCGGGCGTGAGCTGGGCCAGGAGGTCCGCCTCGACGCCGGCCAGACCGTCGGCCACACCGGCCTGCAGCGCTGCTGCGACCGCCTCGGCCGCGCCGGACACAGACGCGAGCTCGCGCCGTCCCACCTCGCCCGCGCCCTCGAGGACGTGCTCGAGGGCCAGGGCCGGCGTGAGGGGCTGTGGGACGAGCTGCCCCGCCATCTCCGCGGCGAGGTCGGTGGCCGGCATCTCCGCGGCGAGCTCGGCCAGCAGCTGTCGGCCGCGTCCGAGGGCCGCGAGCACCTCGGGGTCTCCATACGCCTCGACCGGCGGGACGGGGGCCACCAGCACGAGGCGGGTGACCCGGCCCGCGAGGTGTCCGGCGGCGCCCAGCGCCGCGAGGCCGCCCGAGGACCAGCCGAGCAGCGCGAACCGGTCGATCCCGAGGTGGTCGGCGAGCTGGCCGAGTGCGGGCCCCAGGGGCGCGGCATCGAGCGGGCTCGAGCCGAAGCCGGGCCGGTCGACGGCGACGAGCCGGATCCCGAGGCGGCGGGCGATCCCGTCGTCGGGATGACGGGCCAGGCGCGAATCGGGCGTGCCGTGGAGGTAGACGACGGGCGCTCCGGCTGGGTCGCCGACGTCGTCGTGCGCGAGTCCTCCGGCGGCCACGAGCGCACGCTAGAGGCGTTGGATACCCTGCCGCCGGAGCCGACGTCGCGAGCGCGAGGGGGGAGCCGAGTGCAGGTGTTCTCGTCCGAGAAGGTCCGCAACGTGGCCCTGGTCGGCCACGGGGGGGCCGGCAAGACGACGCTGGCGGAGGCCCTCCTCCACCGATCCGGCGCCATCAACCGGCTCGGTCGGGTCGAAGACGGCTCGACCGTGTGCGACCACGAGCCCGAGGAGCAGCGGCGCGGCCTGTCGCTGTCGCTCGCGCTCGCGCCCTTCGAGTGGAAGGGCCACAAGGTCAACCTCGTCGACACCCCCGGCTACGCGGACTTCATCGGCGACGTGATCGCCGCCCTGCGCGTCGTCGACCTGGCCGTCTTCGTGGTGTCGGCCGTCGACGGCGTCGAGGTGCAGACGGAGGCCATCTGGAAGGAGGCCGCTCGCCTGGGCGTGCCCCGCATGGTCTTCGTCAACAAGCTCGACCGTGAGCGGGCGAGCTTCGAGCGCACGCTCGAGGAGCTGCGGGACAGGCTCGGTGCCGGCGTCGCCCCGCTCGAGCTGCCGATCGGCGCCGAGGCCGACTTCAACGGCATCGCCGACCTCCTCACGGACACCGCGCACGTCTACGAGGGGGGCGTGCCCCACACCGAGCCCATCCCCGACGAGATGGAGGCGCTCGAGCACCAAGTGCACGACAACCTCGTCGAGGGCATCGTCGTGGCGGAGGACGCGCTGCTCGAGCGGTACCTCGAAGGCGACATCCCGTCGATCGAGGAGCTCGAGCACGCGCTGACCCTCGGCATCGAGACCGCCACCGTGTTCCCCGTCGTGTGCGGCTCGGCCACCACCGAGGTCGGCATCGACCGGCTGGCCGACTTCCTCGTGGAGATCGGTCCCCCGCCGGCCGACCGCCCCGTGATCGTCACCGCGGGCGACACCGAGGTGGAGGTCCCGGCGGACCCCGACGGCGAGCCGCTCGCGTTCGCGTTCAAGACGATCGCCGACCCGTTCGTCGGGCAGGTCACCCTCTTCAAGGTCCTGTCGGGCACGATCCGCAACGACGACCACCTCGTCAACAGCCGCAACGGCACCGAGGAGCGGCTGCACGGCCTGTTCGTGGTGCGGGGCAAGGAGCACGAGCCCGTCGAAGCCCTCGCGGCCGGCGACCTCGGTGGCGTGGCGAAGCTGGGCAACACGGCCACCGGCGACACGCTCGCCAAGCGGGGCAAGCCCGTGCAGGTGCCGCCGCTCCAGCAGCCGTCCGCCGTGCTCGCGGTGGCGGTCGTGCCCAAGACCCAGGCCGACGACGACAAGCTCACCACCGCCCTCCACCGGCTCCTCGAGGAGGACCCCGGTCTGCGCGTCGAGCGCGACGAGGAGACGCACCAGACCCTGCTGTGGGGCACGGGCGACACGCACCTGTCGATCGCGGTCGAGCGCCTCGACCGGAAGTTCGGCGTGAAGGTCGAGACCGAGGAGGTGAAGATCCGCTACCGGGAGACGATCACCGGCTCGGTGCAGCGCCACGAGTACACGCACAAGAAGCAGTCCGGCGGGCACGGCCAGTACGCCCGCGTCGTGATCGACGTGGAGCCGCTGGAGCGGGGCGAGGGCTTCGTCTTCGAGGACAAGATCGTCGGCGGGGCCATCGGCAAGGGCTACATCCCCGCCGTGCAGCGCGGCGTCGAGGAGGCGATGAGCGGCGGCGGCCCGGAGGGCCACCCCGTGGTCGACGTGAAGGTCACCCTCGTCGACGGCAAGGAGCACAGCGTCGACTCCAACGAGATGGCCTTCCGCACCGCCGGTCGCCAGGCCTTCCAGGAGGCGATCGCCAAGGCGGGCCCGGTCGTCCTGGAGCCGATCTCGCAGCTGGACGTGACCGTGCCGGCCGACATGCTCGGCGACGTGATGGGCGACCTCAACGCCCGCCGGGGGCGCGTGCAGGGCACCGCCCAGGGTGACGTCGGCGAGCAGGTCATCGCCGCGCTCGTGCCGACGAGCCAGCTGCGCCGGTACGCCACGGACCTGCGCTCGCTCACCGGTGGCCGCGGCACCTTCGAGGCCCGCCACGACCACTACGAGCCCATGCCCCACGGCACGACCGCGACGTAGTCCCACCGCGGCAGACTCCGAGCGTGCACCGCTGCGAGGAGTGCCGGTTCGAGTACGCCACGGAGGACCAGGCCTCCATCCCCGAGCGCCTGCGCACGCTCAGCCGCCGGTACGGCGCGCCCCTCACCCGCTTCCTCCCCGGCGAGGACGGCCTCGCGCTGCTCCGCAGCCATCCGGTGACCGGGGCGTGGTCGGGCCTCGAGTACGCGTGCCACGTCCGCGACGTCCTCGAGGTCCAGCTCGGTCGCGTCGAGCGGGCGCTGGCCGAGGACCGGCCCACGTTCGAGCCGATGCGCCGGGAGGAGCGGGTGCTCGAGCTCGCGTACGACGAGCAGGACCCCGTCGAGGTGGTCGCCGCCGTCGCGGCGAACGGCGACGCCCTGGCCACCGCGTTCGAGGCCCTCGACGGCGACCAGTGGGACCGTCCGGTCGTCTACAGCTTCCCGAAGCCGTGGGAGCGCTCGCTCCTGTGGGTCGGGCAGCACACGGTGCACGAGCTCCACCACCACCTGCTGGACGTCGGCCGCACGCTGCGCGCCGCGAGAGGACGCTGACATGACCATCCGCCCCCCGTCCGACGCCGTCGTCGCCCTGCGCTCCCTGCCCCGGCGCTTCCGCGGCCTGTTCGCCGGCCGCGAGCAGGACGAGTCGCCCGAGGACCTCGCCCATCGGGTCGGACCCGACGGCGCCGCTCCTGTCGACCACGTCGTGGCCGCCACCGGTGCCGTCACGTTCCTCGGGCGCGCGCTCGAGCAGGTGCTGCTGGAGGACGACCCGGTCCTGCACCCCGCCGTCCTCGACCGCGAGGCGCGGGACTGGGGCGACGCACCGGAC
>DATFFY010000337.1:0-3678 GCA_035249805.1 Acidimicrobiales bacterium
CGTGCGGTCGGGCGCCACGCCGACGCCGGCCGTGCGGGTGGCGCTGCGAGCGCTGCTCATCGCCGTGCTGCTCGGCGCGGGGTACCTGGCCTACCGCCAGCTGAGCGATGCCGGGAGCGGCGATGCCCGCACGCTGGCCGCGGACGCCACCGAGCCGACCCTGGACTCGGACCGGACCCGCATCGACGAGGTGGTCCTCGCGCTCGACGACCTCCCTCGGGGGTGGGCGGCGCAGGCGGTGGAGCCGGCCCCCGACGACATCTGCGACGGTCGCGTGCCCCTGTCGGTGATCGAGCCGCTGGAGACCTCGAGGGCCGCGTTCACCATGGGCGAGGCTGGCCCCTTCATCACCAACGTCGTGTCGACCTTCGCGGACGCGGACGAGGCGCAGGCCTTCCTCGACCTCACGGCCCGGACCATCGAGTCCTGCCGGACCTACGAGGTGGAGGACGGCACGAGCATCGAGCTGGGCCCGCTCGAGTTCCCCAGCTTGGGCGACGACTCGTTCGCGGCCGAAGCCGTCGGCACCTCGCCCTACGGCGACCTGGCCGGGGACTTCGTCTACGTCCGCGTCGGCTCGCGGGTCACCTCGGTCGAGACCATCGCCTTCGGCGCCGGCGAGTCCCCGCTCAGCCCGGAGCTGGTCGAGCACCTCACCCGACTCGTGACGAACCGGATGTAGCGCGCATCCGCCACGCCCCGACCACGAGCACCACGGCACCCGCCGAGCAGGCCCAACCGACCCAGTCCCCCAGTGACACCCACGGTGACCTCCCCGAACCGAGCGGCACCTCCGCGACGAGGGTGGCCTGCCGCCCGCCGTCGGAGCTGATGGCCTTGCGCAGCACCCGCCCGTAGGGGTCGATGATGGCGGAGTCGAACTCGTTGTCGGCCTTCACCATCGACACGCGGTTCTCGATGGCCCGGAAGACGAGGTGGGTGAAGTGGATCTGCGCGATCGACGGCACGTCGGCGGACGGGGTGGCCACGAGGCGGGCGCCTCCCCTGGCCATGTGCCGGGCCGTGTCCGTGAAGTCGAGGTCGTAGCAGATGATCGTGCTGATCGGGCCGAGGTCGGTGTCGTACACGGGGTAGGTGCCGCCGGTGTCGCTGAAGTCGCCGGCGAAGGTGCCCGGGTGGTCCTTCCCGTACACGCCGAGGAACTCCCCCTCGGGGGTGAGGAGGGTGACCTCGTTGTGATGCCTGCCCCGCTCGTCCTCGAAGCCGAACCCGATGACGAGGTGCACCCCGGTCTCCCGGACCAACGCGACCAGCTCGGCCGTCCGCTCGGGGCGTGTGTGCCCGCGCGCGCCGTCGGGCCGGGGGTCGAAGCCCAGTCCCTTCTCGTTCCACACCACCAGCTCTGCGCCCGCGGCCGCGGCCCGCCGGGTCTGCGCGAGATCACGGCGGTAGCGCTCCGACGAGTCGTCGGCGTCCCGGTCCACCCCTGTCTGCACCGCCGCCACCGTCACCGCTGGCTCCGGATCCTCGAGCATCGCCAGGCTGGACCCGATCCACACCGCGACGAGCCCACCGACGACGGCGAGGCCGAGGCCGGCCCGGCGCGCCGACAGCACGGGTGCGACGGAGTCGCCCGATCGACGTCGGTCCATCGCTGCGAGCACGGCCGCGGCGAGCGCCCAGCTCACCAGCAGCACGAGGAGCTCGAGGCCGTTGATGCCGACGACGCTGAGCGGCTGGAGCAGGACGGGGTGGTCCCAGAGCGCGTAGGCCGGGTAGCCGAAGGTCGCCGCGAGGACCTCGTTCGCCGTCGACCGCAGGAAGTCGAGGGCGACCCACGCCACCGGACCGGAGACGAGGAACCAGCGGTAGCGCGTGGCCTCGTGGAACTGGCGGCTGCGCCAGAACAACGGGGCGACGAGCGCTCCCATGAGGATCGGCCACAGGACGGCCAGGACGGGGAGCCCACCGTCGACGAGGCCCGGAGACAGGTGGAAGCCGAACATCCCGCCGATGGCGATCGCCGGGCCCAGCCCCGACCAGCGGGCGGGGAGCACCCGGTGCTGCGCGACCAGCATCGGCACGAACGCCACGAGGATCGCCGGCCACACCCCCATCGGTGGGAAGGCGACGACGACGAGGGCGGGGGTGAGGAGGGCGAGCAGGAGCCCGCGCCCGAGCGCTCCGCGGTCCCCTCCGACCCCCATGCACGCCTCCCCGGTCGCCGAGGCTATGTGAACCATGACTCACAGTCGAGCCTGCGCGAGGCTGCGGCCATGTCCTACCGAACCTTCCTCCTCGCGCTCCACATCGCGTCGGTGGCCGCCTGGCTGGGGGCGAACTTCGTCCAGGCCACCCTGTCCCCCCGGTTCGCCAAGGAGGCCCCGGCGGTGGCTGCGGCCTGGACCCGGCAGCAGATGTGGCTCGGTCAGAAGTACTACAACGTCGCCGGCGCGCTGATCGCGATCACCGGTGTGCTCCTCGTCCTGGAGACCGGGTACGACTGGGACCACGGCTTCGTCTGGGTCGGCATCGCGGTCATCGTCATCGGCGGCGCCCTGGGGGGCCTCGCCTTCACCCCCCTGGCCCGCCAGCGCCTCGCCGGGCTCGAGTCGGGCGACCTGGAGAGTGCGGCGGCCGCCCAGGCCCGCATCATCCCGCTGGCGATCCTCGACACGATCCTGCTGCTCACGGCCGTCGTCGCGATGGTCCACAAGTGGGGCGTGTGACGTTGGAGGTCCGACCGCTGACCGGGGTCATCGGCGCCGAGGTGGACGGCGTCGACCTGGCCAAGGTGCTGGCCGGGCCGGCCGCCGACGACGTCGTCGGCGCACTGGGCGCGGCGCTCGACGACCACCACGTCGTGGTGCTCCACGACCAGCAGCTCGCGCCCGAGGAGCAGGTGGACCTGAGCCGCCGCTTCGGGCCGCCGTGCGAGACCCCGTTCGTCGGCACGATGCCCGAGCACCCGGAGGTGATCCGGGTCATCAAGGAGGCGGAGGAGGTCGAGGCCTTCAACTTCGGCGGGGCCTGGCACTCGGACTTCAGCTTCCTCGAGCGGCCGCCGAGCTACACGCTCCTGCACGCGATCGACGTTCCCGGCTACGGCGGCGACACCGTGTTCACCAGCATGGTCGCCGCCCTGGAGCACCTGCCCGGAGACCTGCGGTCGCTGGTCGAGGCTCCGGGGGCGCAGGGCGTGCACACGGCCCGGGACGCGTACTCGCCGAAGCTCCAGGCCCTCCACGACGGCCTGGGGAGCATGGACATCCGCACCGACGAGTCGGCCAACGAGACCCGCACCCACCCCCTGGTCTGCACGCACCCGACCAGCGGCAAGCCGGTGCTGTTCTTCAACCAGACCTACGTCCGCGACCTGGCCGGCGTCGACCTCGACGAGGCCACGCCGGCGTGGGCGGTCCTGCACCGGCTCCACGACCACAGCACCGACCATCGCTTCACGGTGCGCCACCGCTGGCGCAACGGCGACCTCGTGATCTGGGACAACCGGGCGACGCAGCACCTCGCGGTGAACGACTACGGCGGTCAGCGCCGCGAGCTCCACCGCACGACGGTGCAGGGGACGGTGCCCGCCTGAACGTCAGCCCGTGGTGGTGCTGTTCGAGGAGCCGCCGCCGGACGAGCTGCTGTTGCTCGAGGTCGCGCCCTGCGTGAAGTCGGTCGAGCTGGAGTTGCCGGTGCCGGTGGCGTCTCCAC
>DATFFY010000338.1:0-2093 GCA_035249805.1 Acidimicrobiales bacterium
CCAGATCCGCACGATGCCTGTGCTCCTGTCCACTGTCCGGGTCGCGACTGCGATGACGGAAAAAGACTGCCACATCGGGCTGCTCGGCGGGACCGTGGCCGTCGCGCGGTCACCAGCCGCCTGGCCGGGTACGACGTGACAAGACGCATGCCCTGGGGCGGTCGAAACATGCTTCTTGTCACGTCGTAGCTGTGGCAAGGATGTCGGGGCCGCCAGCCGGCCGTGCGGCATCCGTGAGTCAGCCGGTGAACACCGCGACCGGCGCGGCGACCGGTCCGGCCTGCTCGTACAGCGCCAGCAGGTCGCGGCGCTCGTCGAGCACGGCCACCGGGCCGGAAGCACCCAGGTCGACGGTCAGCTTCCGCCCGTAGCCGATCTCGCGGGCCTGGTCCACGTCGGCGATCCAGGTCGGGAAGCAGCGTTGCGCCACCTCCCCCATCGGGAGCACGACGAGGTCCTCGGCCAGCTGGTCCAGCGACCGCGCGTCGGCCAGGTCGAACGGCCCGACCGCCGTACGGCGCAGCATCCGCAGGTGCCCGCCGACCCCGAGCAGGAACCCGAGGTCACGGGCGATGGCGCGGATGTAGGTGCCGCTGGAGCAGCGGACCGAGATCTCGACGTCGGTGAAGTCGCCGTCGCGGCGCACCGCGCCGACCGACAGGTCGTGCACGGTGACCGGGCGGGCGGGCAGGTCGACCGACTCGCCGGCCCGGACCCGCTTGTAGGCGCGCCGGCCGTCGATCTTGATCGCCGACACCGCCGAGGGCACCTGCTCGATGTCACCGACGAAGCGGGCCGCCGCAGTGCGGATCTCGGCCTCGGTCAGGTGACCGCTCGGCGTGGACCCGAGCGACTCGCCCTCGGCGTCGTCGGTGGTCGTGGACTCACCGAGCCGGACCACGCCGTCGTACGCCTTCTCGGTCAGCATCAGGTGACCGAGCAGCCGGGTGGCCCGGTTCACCCCGACCAGCAGCACCCCGGTGGCCATCGGGTCCAGGGTGCCGGCGTGGCCGACCTTGCGGGTGCCGGCGAGCCGGCGTACCCGGGCGACCACGTCGTGCGACGTCATCCCGGCGGGCTTGTCGACGACGACCATGCCCGGGCCGGCAGGCTGCGCGCCCGTCCCGCTCACTCTGCGGGTTCGCCGGCCGGGGCCCCGGTCGAGCCCTCGGTCGCACCCTCGTCGAGCTCGTCGTCCTCGTTCGGCTTGCGGTACGGGTCCGCGTCGCCGGCGTACGTGGCTCCCGCGGCCGCAGCAGCGACCTTCGCGTCGGACTCACGAGCCTTGGCCAGCAGCTCGTCGAGGTGACGGGCGTTCTCCGGCAGCGCGTCGTGGATGAACTCCAGGGTCGGCACGTGCCGCATGCCGAGCTGCTTGCCCACCTCGGAGCGGAGGATGCCCTTCGCGGACTCGAGCGCGGCCGCCGTAGCAGCGACCTGCTCGTCCTCGCCGAGGACGGTGTAGAAGATGGAGGCGTTCTGGGTGTCGCCGGTGACCCGGACGTCGGTCACCGTGACGAACCCGAGGCGCGGGTCCTTGATCCGGCGCTCGAGCATCTCGGCCACGATCACCTGGATCCGGTCCGCCACCTTGCGCACTCGCGGGCTAGTCATCAGTTCCCTTTCCTAGAACAAGTCGTACATCGCCACCGCCGCCCCGAGCATGGCGCCAGGGAGGCGGTGCTGGGAGCGGCCCGGCCCGGGCCGGACGCGCGGTGGCGGCGAGCCGTGGATGGGTCTGGCCCCCCGGAGCGAGGCACGAGCGGAGGGGTGGTTGGCTCGCCGCCGCCGTGCGGGAGGCCCCCCGGGAGGGCCGCGGTCGGAACCACGGCCCTCCACGGCGGCTCAGGCGCGCGGGATCTCCCGCATCTCGAAGCACTCGACGACATCGCCGATCTTGATGTCGTTGAAGCCCCGCAGGGTCAGACCACACTCGAAGCCCTCGCGGACCTCGGCTGCGTCGTCCTTCTCCCGCTTGAGCGAGGCGAGGTCGAGGTTGTCGGCCACGACGTTGCCGTCGCGGATGACGCGCACCTTGGCGTTGCGGCGGATGAGGCCCGAGGTGACCATGCAGCCGGCGATGTTGCCGATCT
>DATFFY010000339.1:0-2419 GCA_035249805.1 Acidimicrobiales bacterium
GTTCTTCATCCACCCGGTCGCCGCGGTGCCGACCGGTGTCGCCATGGCCGTGTTCTCGTCCCGCCCGCGGTGGGGCCGCTTCATCCCACCCGTGCTCGTGGCGGTGGCCGCCCTGAACGTCCTCCGTCTCCAGGTGCGGGACGAGCACCTGCCGGGCTTCGGCTGGCCGGCCCGCTTCGGCCTCTCGCACTTCCTGACGCTCATGGCCGTCCTCCTGCTCGGCATGGAGGCGCTGGCCGAGGCCACCCGCCACCGCACGGCGCGCCACCGCCGCGAGCGCCGGGTGGCCTACCTCGACTGGCGCCGGAGCGTCCTCGGTGAGGACCCGCCGGAGGGATCTCCCACCGACCCCGGGTAGGTTTCCGCGCTGATGGCTGGGACGGTGGCGCTGGTGCACGGCTTCGCGACCACGAGCGCGCGCACGTGGGGGGAGAACGGCTGGCTCGACCTGCTCGGCGACGTCGGGCGGAAGCCCCTGCCGATCGACCTCCTGGGCCACGGGACCGCGGACCGGCCGCACGACCCCGCGGCGTACGAGGCGATGGAGGAGCTGATCCTCGCGCAGCTGCCGGAGGAGCCCGTCGACGCGATCGGCTTCTCCCTCGGCGCGCGGGTGCTCTTGACCATCGCCTGCGACCACCCTGAGCGGTTCGAGCGCCTCGTGCTCACCGGCGTCGGCGCGAACCTGCTCCGCACCGACACCAGTGACCTCGTGCGGCGCGCCATCGAGGGCGAGGGCGACCCGACGAACCCGGTCGTGCAGTACTTCGCCGGCCTCGCCTCCCACCCGGACGTGGACCGCGAGGCGCTCGCCGCGTGCCTCCGCTGCCCGCGCCCGACCCTCACGCCCGAACGCCTCGCCGCGGTGCAGCTGCCCGTGCTCGTCGTCATCGGGGACAAGGACTTCGCCGGTCCCGGTGAGCCGCTCGCAGACGCCCTCCCCCAGTCGACGCTGGTCACGCTGCGCAACGTCGACCACTTCGCGACGCCGAAGGACTTCGGGTGCATCGACGCGGCCCTCGACTTCCTCGGTGCCGGCCTGTGAGCTCCCGCGATTCGTTCATCCTCGGCGTGGACCTGGACGGGGTGTGCGGGGACTACACGGCCGCGTTCCGGGCCGTGGTGGCGGCCGACCGCGACGTCGACCCGGGCACCCTCGGCGACGCGCGCTCCTGGGACTTCGCCGAGTGGGGGGTCGACGGCCCCGAGGAGTTCGACCGCCTCCACCGGCTCGCCGTCCTCGAGCACCGCATGTTCCGCCACATGCCGGCCATGCCGGGGGTGGCCGAGAGCCTGTGGCGCCTGTCGGACGCGGGCGTGTGGATCCGCATCATCACCCACCGCCTCTGCGTGAACTGGGGCCACGCCGTCGCCGTGGCCGACACGGTGGCGTGGCTCGACGACACCGGGATCCCCTACCGCGACATCTGCTTCCTGGGGGCCAAGCCCGAGGTGGACGCCGACTGCTACATCGACGACGCCGTCCACAACGTCCTCGCGCTGCGCGGGGCCGGCAACCACGTGATCGTCTACGACGCGCCGTACAACCAGGGCGTCGACGGGCCCCGGGCCCGCTCCTGGGGTGAGGTCGAGGAGCAGGTGATGGCGCGGGTGGCCGCCCTCGGCGTCCCCCTGCAGGCCCAGCTCCCCGGGGTCGACGCCGGCGCCGACCGCCTGCTTCGATACCTGCCGGCTACGCCGGCGAACCAGCCGGATTCCTGAAGGCTGCGGCTGCGCCGCATGGGGCCCTACGGGCGGGATCCGCAGGCCGCCGCGTGCCGGCCAGGTGACTACGTGTTCTGCACGGTGAGGCCGCCGTCCACGGGGATCACGGCACCGGTGAGGAAGGACGATGCGGGGAGGACGACCGACAGCGTGATGTGGGCGACCTCCTCCGGCTCCCCGTAGCGCCGCATCGGGACGCGTCGCCGCGCGAACTTCACCTTGGCCTCCTCGGGGATCGGCGCGGTCATCCCCGTGCGGATCGGGCCGGGGCAGATGCAGTTGACGGTGACGCCGGTGGGCCCGAGCTCCACCGCCAGGGAGCGGGTGAGCCCGACCACCGCGTGCTTGGTCGCGGTGTACGGCGACATGAACGCCGTCGCGCCGAGGCCCTCGGTCGACGCGACGTTCACGATGCGGCCCGCACCCTCGCGCGTGAGGTCCCCGACCGCGGCGCGGATCGTCCGGGTGTACGCGGAGATGTTGACGGCGAGCGTGGCCTGCCACGCGGCCTCGTAGTCCGGCGAGTCGATCGGCGCCGGCAGGCTGATGCCGGCGTTGTTGACCAGGATGTCGATCGGGCCCAGGGCCGCTCGAGCGTCGCGCACCGCCCGGGCCGGCGCGTCGGGATCGGCCAGGTCGGCGCCGATGGCCACGACGGCGCCCCCGTCGGCCGCGATCTCGTCGGCCACGGCCT
>DATFFY010000340.1:0-2813 GCA_035249805.1 Acidimicrobiales bacterium
CGCGCAGCACGAGCGAGGGATCGCCCGCCACGGCGGCGTCGGCGGTGAGGTGGACCTCGCCGTCCCGCAGCACGAGGTCCTGGCCGATCGACCTGTCGCGCCGCGACCGGAACCCCAGGGGCCCGGAGAGCGAGGCGTCGATGCGGTGCCACGCGTCGTCGCTGCGCCACGCGATCGTGCGGGCGGCCTCGGCCACCTCGCGCATGAGCTCGTCGGCGTCGGCCTTGCCCAGCGCGGCGGCCACGGCGTCCTGGTCCTCGAGGGTGAGCTTGTCGCCCGGCCGCTGGGTGATGCGGTGCAGCTCGACCCGGGCCGACAGCAGCGTGCGGTAGCCCTCGAGGAGGGCGGGGTCGTCGCCCTGCCACAGCAGGCTCCGGGCTGCCTCGGCCCAGCGCAGGGCGTGGACGTCGCGGAGGCCGCCGCGGCCCTCCTTGAGGTCGGGCTCGAGGAGGAAGGCCACCTCGCCGGCCTGCTTGTGCCGGGCCTTGACCCGCGTCGACAGCTCGCCCAGCCAGCGCTTGGCCCGCTTCTGCCACTGGGTGAGCGCCCGAGCGGCCAGCTCCTCGGTGAGGCCCTCGTCGCCGGCCACGTGGCGGACCTGCAGGAGCGACGTGGCCGTGTCGAGGTCGTCGGACGCGAGGGCCAGCGCCTCCCGCACCGTGCGCACGGAGTGGCCGAGCTTCACGCCCTCGTCCCAGATCGGGTACCAGAGGCCGTCGGCCAGCGCGCCGATGTCGCTGCGGCCGGTGTGGAGCAGCACGACGTCGATGTCGGACTGGAGGCTGAGCTCGGCCCGGCCGTAGCCCCCGACGGCCACGAGGGTGACGTCGTCGGCACCGTGCCGCTCGGTGACCGTGGCGAGGAGCTCGGCCAGCCATGCGTCGACCAGGTCGCTGTACGCGCGGCAGAGCTCGCGGCCCACGAGCGACGCGTCCGCGGCGAGCTTGCTCCGCTCGGCCGTCAGCTCCATCACGCGAGCCTACGTGCCGCGACGACCACCGGATCCCAGACGGTCCCCATCGGCGGGGCGTAGGCCAGGTCCAGGTCGATCACCTCTTGCACCCGCAGGCGGGCGTGCAGGGCGACGGCCACGGTGTCGATGCGCTTGCCCGCACCCCGACCGCCGATGATCTGCGCGCCGAGCACGCGGCCCGTGCCCCGCTCGGCGAGCATCTTCACGGTGATCGGCGGCGGGTCGGGCAGGTACCCGGCCTGCGTGGTCGAGTCGATCGTCGCGGTGTCGTAGAGGAAGCCGGCGGCCCGTGCCTCGCGCTCGGTCAGCCCGGTGCGGGCGACGTCGAGGGAGCAGACCTTGGTGATGGCCGTGCCCACGACCCCGGGGAACGTGGCGTAGCCACCGCCCAGGTTCGTGCCCGCCACCCGACCCTGCTTGTTGGCGACCGTGCCGAGGGCGACGTGCACGCTGCGACCGGACACGAGGTGGTGGGACGTGGCGCAGTCCCCCGCCGCGTACACGCCGTCCGCGCTCGTCCGCTGCCGCCGGTCGACGGTGATCGCGCCGCGGTGGCCGGTCTCGATGCCGGCCGCGGCAGCGAGGTCGGCGTTGGGGGTCACGCCGAGGCCGAGGATGGTGAGGTCCGACGGCAGGTCGGTGCCGTCGGCCAGGTGGACGCGCCCGGCGTCGAAGCCGGCGACCGCGGCGCCGAGGCGCACGTGGATGCCGAGCTTCTCGAGCGGGGCCAGGAGGCGCTCGGCCATGTCCGGGTCGATCGTGTGCATGAGCTGGTCGCCGCCCTCGACGAGCGTCACCCGCTGGCCCCGACGGGTGAAGGCTTCGGCCATCTCGAGGCCGATGTACCCGCCGCCGACGACCACGACCTCCTCGCAGTGGAGCGTGCGGGCGAGGTCGAGCAGCTCGCGGGCATCGTCGAGCGTCTGCACGCCCCGCACCGAATCGCCGTCGATGCCCGGGATGTCCGGGCGGGTGGGCCGGGCCCCGGTGGCGAGGTGCAGCTGGTCGAACTCGAGGCGGAACGTGCGGCTCTTGCTGTGGTCGCGCACCTCGAGGACGCGGCCCGCGAGGTCGACGGACAGCACCTCGTGGTGGAGGCGCACGTCGATCCGCTCCTCGCGGTGCTGCTGGGGGGTGCGCACGACGAGGTCCTCGAGGGCGGCCACCTCGCCGCCGACGAGGTACGGGATGCCGCAGGCCGAGTAGCTGGTCCACGCCCCTCGCTCGAGCGCGACGATCTCGAGGTAGGGCTGGAGGCGACGGGCCTGGCAGGCGGCCGACATGCCGGCGGCGTCGCCCCCGACGACGACCAGCCGCTCGACCATGCGCCGGGAGGCTAACCGCGGCGACGTGGGAGACTGCCGGGGATGGCCGTGCGCGAGGACTGCCGCCACTACTCGACCCGCACCACCGCCGGTGGGGAGATCGTCCAGCGCTGCCGCGTCGACGCCGCAGAGGCGATGCCGTTCGCCTGCCCCGAGCACTGCCTCTTCTTCGAGCCGCGCTCGATCGCCGACGCGGGCTGGCAGCGCTTCCACCCCTCGGAGGGCGACGAGCCGGAGGCCTCGTCCTAGTCCTCTCGGCGGCGGCGCAGGAGGACGTGGGCCTTCGCCGCGCCCCAGGCGATGCCGGGCTCGAGGACCGACTGGTCGAGGTCGGCGAACGTCGCGGGCACGAGGTCGTACACGTCGTCGGGGAACAGGCGGCGGGCCTCCGCGTCGCGATCGACCGGCTCGATGCCGGCCGCGGCCAGCACACGGGTCGAATGCACGACGGCGCGTCGCACGAGCGACAGCGGGTTGCTCCGCTGCTCCGCCACGTCCTCGGCCAGCAGCGCCCG
>DATFFY010000341.1:0-6758 GCA_035249805.1 Acidimicrobiales bacterium
GTGATGCTCCTCCGACGGGACGGCGCGACGCGAGGTTCGAGCGGGAGGTGCGCGGCACGGTGGCCGGCGCTGCGGGCGCGCTGCGCGGGTGGGCCGCGCACCGTGGGATCCGGGCCCGGGTCCTGCCTGCCGGCGCGCCGATCGAGGTGGGGCAGACGATGCTCGTGGTCGCCCCGTTCGGACCGATCGAGATGGCCGTCCCCGTGCGGATCGTCGCCGTCGTCGACGAGCCCGATCGGTTCGGCTTCGCCTACGGCACCCTCCCCGGCCACGCGGAGGCGGGGGAGGAGCTGTTCCTCGCCGAGGCCGCGGGTTCCGGGCGCATCCGCTTGCGCGTCCGCATCCACGCCCGCCCCGCGTCCTGGCTCACGCGCCTGGGCGGTCCGGTCACGATCGCCCTGCAGCGCGCCGCGGCTCGTCGCTACCTCACCGCCTGGGCCGCCGAGATCGCCGCGCCGGGGATCTACGGCTAGCCCGTCGTCGGGATCTCCCCGCCGGGTGCCTGGGTGCCGACCCAGCGGCGGGCGTTGCGGAGCGCCACCGCCATGAGGGTGAGGGTCGGGTTGTGCGCCCCGCTCGTCGGGAAGACCGACGCGTCCGCCACGCCGACGTTGTCGAGGCCGCGGAAGAGGCCGTCGGCGTCGGTGACGCTGGTGCGGGCGTCGGTGCCCATCCGCAGGCCGCCCATGATGTGCTTGTCGTCGGGCACGATGTCACCGACGGGCGAGGGGATCTCGTCGGTGGACGTGGCCGGCAGGGCGCCGGCGATGTCGGCCCCCGCGGCCTTGATGAGCGCGGTGAGGAGCGGGATGTAGAAGAGCTGCGCGGTCACCTCGTGGCGGTGGGGCTTGTAGGTGACGCGCGGGACGGGCACGCCGCGGACGTCCCGCAGGGCGGGGTCGAGGTCGACGGTGTTCGTGCGCTGGGGGAGGTCCTCGCCGACCATCTGGATCCCGGCGAGTCGGTCGCGGAACAGGCTCGCCCGCATGAGCTGCTTGAAGGCCGACCCGAACGGCTTGTGCGGCGACAGGAGCGGCAGGAACGACTTGTACAGCCGGGCCTCGGCGATCGGCAGCTGGGAACCGCCGAGCTCGAGGATGCCGCCCCGCAGGTACGGGAGGCCGTTGCGGGCGGCGAACTCGCGGGCGCCCGGGAAGTCCGGGTCGCAGAAGTCCTCGAGGCCGTGGCTGGTCGAGCGGCCGCGGTGGGCGTGCACCCGCTCCGTGAGGAAGAAGCCGAAGCAGTCGGTGAACCAGTGGAACATGAGGCCTCGCCCGACGAGGCCGTGCGGGTCCGGGAGGTCCGACAGCAGCGCCAGGCGGCTGGACTCGATGGCCGACGCGGCCAGCACGACGAAGTCGGCCGGCACGTGCGCCTCGCGACCGTCGAGGTCCACGGTCCTGACGCCGGTGGCGCGCCGGCCGTCCACCTCGACGCGGGCGACGAAGGTCTCGGACCGGACCTCGACCCGCCCGGTCAGCAGGGCGCGCCGGAGCGGTGCCAGCGCCCCGACCCGCGCGTGGATGGGGCAGCCGTGGCCGCTGCAGAACCCGCAGTTCGTGCACTCGGGGCGCCCGTCGTACGGCTGCGAGTTGATCGCCATCGGCGTCGGCATCGGGTGCCAGCCGAAGAGCTCGGCCGCGGCCGCGTACCGCAGCGAGCTGTACTGGCCGGGTCCGGGCGGCATCGGGTACGGGTTGGCCCGCGGCGCGTGCCGGCCGGCTGGTCCGGCGTTGAGCGCCTCGGCGTCGCCGGCCACGCCGATGAGGCGCTCCACCTCCTCGTAGACCGGCGCCAGCTCGTCGTACGTGAAGGGCCAGTCCGTGACGTCGGCGCCCGCCACCGGGCCGAGGAGGCTCAGCTTCTGGAAGTCGATGTCCCAGAACCGGGGTGTCTTGGCGTCCCAGTGCACGGTGCCGCCGCCCACGACCGTCGGGAGGTTGTTGACGGCGCCGACGTGGCGGGGCGTCGCCTCCGCCGCGGTGGCGCGGAACGTCCGGGGCTCGAGGGCGGGGATCTGGTCCTCGAACCAGCGCAGGCTCTTGAGCTCGTCGTTGGCGAACAGCGTGTCCGGCGTCGGCGACGACAGGTCGCCGAAGCGGTTGGCGCCCTTCTCGAGGACGAGCACGTCCCACCCGGCCTCGGCCAGCACCATCGCCGCGGTCGACCCGCCCGGCCCGCTCCCGACGACGACCGCCCTAGGCAACGGGCCTCCCGCCGATGGCAGGCCGGAGCCGGGCGGCTTCGCCGACCCGAGCGAAGGCACCGGCGGAGACAGGAGCGCAGCGACGCTCGGAGCCGGCAGACAGCTCAGGCATCGAACGTGGTGGTGAGGTGGGCGACGAGGGCGGCGACGATGCCGGCCGGGTCCACGACGTCGAGGCCGTCGCCGGAGGACACCTCCGCGTCGGTGTAGCCCGTGGGCTGCACGTCGCCGGGGAACCGGACCTCGACCCAGCCCGTCCGGTCCTGGTTGCCGCCGTACTCCGGCGCCGCGAGCCAGCCCTCGATCGCGTGGTCGAAGAGCAGGTCGCGGAAGCCGGTCGCGTCGGCGGCGAGGACGAGGTCCTGCGTGAGCGGGTCGGCCGCGCTGAAGTCGCCGCCCGCCGCCGCGTCGAGGGCCGCGATGCCGGCCGCGTACCGCGCTTGGAGCTCGGCGACCTGGGCCCGCCAGTAGCGCTCCTGGGTGGCGCTGAGCGGCGCGAACGTCGCGAAGTCGTTCTCGGTCGCGCCGTGCCGGTCGCTGAACGGACCGCCCGCGTAGAGCAGCGGGGGATCGGTGTCGAACGCCCCCAGCAGCGCGTCGATGTAGCCGACCACACCGGCCTCGCGCGCGCCGGGGTGACCGAGCTCGAGCAGGTCGTCGGTCGGGCCGGGGATCAGCCGCGCGGTGGCGGCCTCGACGACCGCCCCTCCGTGTGCGGTGAGGTGGCGGAGCGGTCCGCCCGGCGCCGCCCACGCTCGTGGCAGGAACGCGACGAGCGGGGTCGCCGCCGCCCCCACCAGGAACCCGCGCCGTGACAGCTCCACCCGTTCCCCCCGGCTCTCCGACGAGGTCGGACCCTACAGATAGCGTGCGCGGCATGAGACTGCTCCGCCTTCCTGCCCTGCTGGTCCTGGCGCTGGTGCCGCTCGCCGCCTGTGGTGACGACGACGACGGCGGCGGGGGCGGCGCGCTGTCCAAGGAGGAGTTCATCGAGGCCGGCGACGCCATCTGTCGCGAGGCCTCCGAGGACGGCCAGTCCATCGACGAGCCCGCGGCCAACGACGCCGAGGACCTGTCCCGCTTCCTGGAGGAGGCCATCGAGGTCGTCGGCACCGCCCGGTCCGACTTCGCGGCCCTCGACGCGCCGGCCGACGGCGAGGCGGTCCAGCAGCTCGAGGTCGACGCCCTGGCCGACAGCGTCGCGACCCTGGAGGACGCGAAGGCCGAGTCGGACGCGGGCGACTACGACGCCGCGCGCGGGATCGTCCAGGCCGCGGACCCCGAGGCCGAGGCCCGCGAGCCGCTGCAGGAGTACGGCTTCGAGGTCTGCGGGGCGGAGTAGCCCCGGACGCGACGAGGCCCCGGTGGAGGGCACGGACACCTTGTCCGCCTCCACCGGGGCCCAGCCTCGGGCTGTCCGCGCCGATGGGTCGAAGTGGCCATACACGAGTCCCGCGACGCCAGCCGTCGAAGCGAGCTGGATGCGGTGGGCGGGCCCGCCAGGTACGTCGACACCGACGCGGGCAGGTCACCAGAGCGGCGGGGATCGCTCCATCGATGCGGGTCCCTCGTGCATCCGCAGACCCCCCTTTCGGTCTGGTGCTCTCCTGCCACCGTCGCGCCCGCGCCCACACGGGTCAAGGGCCCGGTCGTAGTGTCTGCGGATGCCTGGATGGCTCGCCGCGCTCGACGACCGAGAGCGACGCGTCCTCGCGGCGATCGCCGCGCTCGTCGGCGTGCTGGCCCTCGTCGTCGGCGGGCTCGCGCTGGTCGACGGCGACCCTGGTGAGGCCAGCGTCCGGACGGGCGACGAGGTCGGCTCGACCACCTCCTCGTCCCCGACCAGCGCCGCCTCCTCCTCGTCGTCGCCGACGAGCTCATCCACCACCTCCACGACCCTCGGGAGCACCACGAGCACCAAGGCGGCCGCCGGGAGCAGCCGGTCGACGACCACCACCGCGCGGCGCTCCGGAGGTGGCGGCACCGGCACGACGCGGCCGACGGCCACGCAGCCCTCCACGACGACGGCCACCACGTCGCCCCCGTCCAGCGGGCCCTGCGCGACCGGCGGGGGAGCGGCCGGTCAGATGGCCAGCCGGTTCTGCGCTCACCGGGCGAACCTGGGCCTCCCGTCCATGCGCCGGAACGGCGCCCTCGACGCCATGGCCCAGGAGTGGGCCCAGAAGATGGCGAACGACGGCGCCCTGTCGCACCGGCCCAGCGCCCAGGCCCGGCAGATGGTCGCCGACCGGTGCGACTGCCCCGGCTGGGCCGAGAACGTCGCCTACGACACCACCGTCGACGGCGCCTGGACCGGGTGGCTCAACAGCTCGTCCGGCCACCGGGGACACATCGAGGACCCCCGCGACGGTGAGTTCGGCATCGGCGCCGTCAGCGCCGGTGGCTACCTCTGGTTCGTGCAGGTCTTCGGCTACCACGGGTGACGCCTGCCCATCCGCGGAACTAGATTCCGCGCATGGCGGACCTTCCCTGGCAGGGCGATGCGTGCTCACTCGTCGAGGCGTTCCGGCGGGGTGACCACGCCCCCGTGGAGGAGCTCGAGGCGACCCTCGCAGCCATCGAGGTGTCGGACCTGAACTGCTTCTCCCACCTCGACGTCGAGGGGGCGAGGGCGGCGGCGGCCACGGCCGACGTCTCCCAGCCCTTCGGCGGCGTGCCCGCCGGCATCAAGGAGCTCGACCCGGTCGAGGGCTGGCCGCACACCGAGGGGTCGCTCGTCTTCAAGGACCGGATCGGCACCCACACCTCGCACGTGATCCAGCGGCTGTTCGATCGCGGCGGCGTGGTCCCCGTCGGCAAGACCACGGCCAGCGAGTTCGGTGGCCTCAACGTCAGCATCACGAAGATCAACGGCGTCACGCACAACCCGTGGCGCCACGGGCGGACGGTCGGCGGCTCCTCCGGCGGCTCCGCCGCCGCGGTGGCCGGTGGGCTCGTGAGCCTCGCCACCGGCGGCGACGGGGGCGGGTCCATCCGGATCCCGGCGGGCTACACGGGCCTGCTCGGCATGAAGGGGACGTTCGGCCGCATCACGCGCGGCCCGCACGCGTTCATGCGCCCGAACACGGTGGTGCTCGGCAACCTCGCCCGGTCCGTGCGCGACGCGGCGCGCTACTACGACGTGTGCGCGGGCCAGGACCCGTACGACCCGTCGAGCCTGCCGTCGGCCGGCGGGTGGGAGGCCGGGCTCGGCACCACCGAGCTGCGCGGCGCGCGCGTCGCGGTCGTGCCGGCGCTCGGCGGTGTGACGCTCGAGCCGGGGGTGGAGGCCCGCACCCGCGAAGCGGCGGCGGCGCTGATCGCCGATGCCGGGATGGTGCAGGTCGATCTCGACGTGCGCCCCCCGAACCTCGCGGCGCAGTGGATGATGGGCAACCTCGCCACGCTGCTCGCCGACCTCGGCGACCGCTGGCCGGACTGCGCGCCGGACCTCACCGACGAGGTGGCCATCGGCCTGCGCCTGTCCGAGTCGCTCTACAACCTCCGCACGGCGGCGGTGGCCGAGGAGCTGCGGGTCCTCGCCAACGAGGTCATGGCGCAGGCCTTCGAGCAGGTCGACTTCGTGATCGCCGCCACGAACCCGGGACCGGCCTTCCCGGCCGACTCGGCGCGGAGCAGCACCGAGACGAGCTTCCTCGACTGGGCGCTGGCCAGCCGGGCCGCCCGGGTGGCGTTCCGGGGCGTGCTGCTGGCGACGCGGCTGGTCTCGGCCTTCGTGCCGACCGCGCCGTCGACCCTGCTCGCCCAGGCCTCCAAGCGCTTCCCCGACCTGGTGAACATGGGGGCTCTGACGATCATCTCGAACATCTACGGGAACCCGGCCGTGTCGATCCCCGCCGGCACGGTGGACGGCCTGCCCGTGGGCATGCAGGTGCTGGCCCGGCACCACCAGGACGCCCGGCTGCTCGACGTCGCGCTGGCCGTGGAGCGGGAGCGCCCGTGGCCGCTCGTCGCCCCCCCTTCCCTGAGCCACCGCTGAACCCGGCCCGGCGCCGATGGTGCTCGCCGGGAGCCTCCTGCGGTACCCTGGGGCCTGCTCGGCCTCCTGCCCCACGCCCGGGGCAGTGGAGCTGGCCCGATCCGAGGCCACTCCGAGATGCCGTCAGCGGGACACCTCCGAAGGGTGGAGGAACACACGGCCCAGGGGGGCCGGTCGACGATGCCCGATGCAGCAACACGTTCCCTCGAGACGGCCGCGTGGGCAGCCGCCGAGGGCACGGCCACCGCAGCGCAGCTGGCCCAGCTGGAGGCCGATCCGGTCGGCTGGCGGCGCACCCTCGAGCGGCTCCTCGACGACGTCGAGGACCAGCTCGACGCGGTCCGGCAGCTGGACGGGCCCGAACGGGACCAGGTCGTGGCCGACTTCGAGCAGGAGGTGGCCAGGCTCGAGGCCGCCTACGACCTGCTGACCAAGGCCGATGACCCGGTGGCGGCGATCGCGGCCGCCGACCCGGCCGGCGAGGTCCGGCTGCAGGCCTCCTGGGCGGCGGGCGAGATCGTCGTGTGGGCCGCCGGCCCCGACGCCCCGCCG
>DATFFY010000342.1:0-3856 GCA_035249805.1 Acidimicrobiales bacterium
CTCGGGCGACCCGGCGCCCCCCGCCAGGGCCACCAGCCGGTCGCGCACCTCCGCCGCCGCCGGCCGCGCAGCCGGGCTGCGGCTCGTCATGGAGATCAGCAGGCTGCGCCATGGACCCGGCAGGTCGCCCGGGACGTCGGGTCCGGATGCGAGGCGGGCCATCGCGGTCTCCTGGAGCGTGCCCTCGAAGGCCCGCCGACCGGTGAGCGCCTCGAGCAGCACGAGGCCGAGCGCGTACACATCGGCGGCCGGGGTGACGGCACTCCCCTCCAGCTGCTCAGGGGCCATGTACGACGGGGTGCCCACGGTGAGCGACGTCGTCGTGACACGTGGGCCGTCGAGCAGCCGGGCGATGCCGAAGTCGACGAGGCGGGGGCGCCCGTCCGGGTCGCAGAGGATGTTCGACGGGGTGACGTCGCGGTGCACCACACCACGTTCGTGGATGTAGGCCAGCGCGTCGGCGACCTCGGCGCCCAGCCGTGTGACCTCGCCGGCCGGGATCGGGCCCCGTTCGGCCAGGGTCTTCGACAGGGGCGGACCGTCGATCAGCTCGAGGACGACGTACGCGTCGTCGCCATGAGAGCCCGCGTCGAACACGCGCACGAGGCCGCGGTGCCCGAGACCGGCCAGAACGTGCACCTCTGCGTCGAAGCGGGCCCGGTCGGCCGGGCCGGCGGAGCGGAAGACCTTCACCGCCACCGAGCGCTGCAGGACGGCGTCGACGGCCTCGTACACGTCGCCCATGCCGCCGCGCGCGACGTGGCGGACCAGCTCGTACCGGTCCTCCAGGATCGTCCCGACATGGGGGGTCGACGGAGCGACGTTCGCCATCTGGGCACGCCTACCCGGGCTCGGCGTCGCACAACCCGGCCCCAGGTAGCGTGCCACGGTGGCTGATCGGTCGGCGGCGCTGGCGGCGGTGAGCGAGGCGCTCCTCGGCATCTCCGGCGATCTGCGCTCCGATGCGGTCCTGGAGCGGCTCGTGGACGCCGCCCGGCGGCTGGCCGGGGCGACCTACGCCGCGCTCGGCGTGCCCGACGAGGAGGGCGACGGCTTCAGCCGTTGGATCTCGGCCGGGCTGACCGACGAGGAGATCGACGCGATCGGCCCGCTCCCCCGGACCCACGGCGTGCTCGGAGCGGCGCTCGTCGATCCGGAGCCGTTCCGCAGCGAGGACGTGAGCAGCGACGCGCGCTTCCTGGGTTGGTGGCCGGCCGCCCATCCCGACCTCGACGCGTTCCTCGCGGTGCCGATCGTGTTCCGGGATGACGTGGTCGCCGCCTTCTACCTCGCCAACAAGGACGGCGGCTTCACCGAGGACGACGAGCGGCTCGTGCGCGACCTCGCCGCCCACGCCGCCGTGCTGATCGAGCACGCCCGCCTGTACGAGGACAGCCGAGAGCTGTCCGTGCTCGAGGAGCGGAACCGGATCGCTCGGGAGCTGCACGATGCGCTCACGCAGTCGCTGTTCGGGCTGCGCCTCCGGCTCGAGGCGGGTGACCTCCCCGGCGCCTCGTCGATCCTGGAGGAGGTGTTCGGCGAGCTGCGGTCGCTCGTCCTGCAGCTGCGCCCGCCCGCGCTCGCGCTCGAGGGCCTGGTGCCGAGCCTGGCGAAGCACCTCGATGTGGTCGGCCGGACGCACGGTGTCCCGATCAGCTTCGATGCCGCGGAGGTGGCGCCACTCGACCCCGAGACCGAGCAGGCGCTGTTCCGGATCGCGCAGGAGGCCGTCACGAACGCCGTGCGGCACGCCGATGCCGCGCACATCTCCGTCGGCCTCGCCCCCACGGCCGACGGCGTGGCGCTCGCCGTCCAGGACGACGGCAGCGGGTTCGACCCCACGGCGCGCGCGGTGAGCGCGCGGCGGCTCGGGCTCGTGTCGATGCGGGAGCGGGCGAGCGCGCTGGGCGGCACGCTCTCGATCGACTCGGCGCCCGGCAAGGGGACCACCGTGCGGGCCGAGGTCCCCGTGCGCCGATGAACGACGCCGGCGCTCCCATCCGCATCCTGGTCGTGGACGACCACCCTGTCGTGCGCGAGGGCCTCCGGTCGTACCTCGGCACGCGCGACGGGCTCGAGGTGGTCGGTGAGGCCGAGGACGTCGACACCGCGGTGGAGGCGGCCGGAGCCCTCTCCCCCGACGTCGTGCTGCTCGACCTCGTGCTCCCCGGCGGGGGTGGGGTCGCCGCCCTCCCGCGGCTGCTGGCGCTGGACCCCGCTCCCCGCGTCCTCGTGCTCACGAGCTTCAGCGGCGACGACCAGGCCCTTGCCGCCGTGCGAGCGGGCGCCAGCGGTTGGCTCGGCAAGGACGTGCCCCCGACCGAGCTCGAGGCGGCCATCCGCACGGTGCACCGCGGCGGGTCCGTCCTCGACCCGGCGGTGGCGCCCCGACTGCTCGCCGAGGTCTCGTCCCCGAGCAGCGCCCCGGGCCTCGAGCAGCTCACCGCCCGCGAGCGGGAGGTGCTCGCGCTCCTCGGCCTCGGCCTGTCCAACCGCGAGCTGGCCGGGCGGCTCTTCGTGGCCGAGAAGACGGTGAAGACCCACGTCTCCGCGATCCTGGCCAAGCTGCAGCTCACGGACCGGACGCAGGCCGCGCTCTACGCCGTGCACCACAACCTGGTCGACGGGTCCTAGGACCTCCGTCCCGGTCACAAGGCGACCGCGGGCCGATGGCGTCCGGGCGGCCCGTCCGTACGGTCAGGGCATGACCACACCAGCCCCCACCGCACTCGTGACCGGCGCCTCCCGGGGCCTCGGGCACGCACTCGCCCGCTCGCTGCACGCCGACGGATGGGGCCTGGTCGTCGACGCCCGACACGCCGTCGACCTCGCCGCCACCGTCGACGGGCTCGACGGCCCCGCCCCCGTGGTGCCGATCGTCGGCGACATCACCGACGAGGGCCACCGGAGGGACCTGGCCACCGCCGCCGCCTCGCTCGGCGGCATCGATCTGCTCGTCCTCAACGCGGGGACCCTCGGCCCGAGCCCGCTGCCCCCGGTGGCCCAGCTGCGACTGACCGACCTGCGCGCCACCCTCGAGACGAACCTCGTCGCCCAGGTCGGAGTGCTCCAGGCTCTCCTCCCCCACCTGCGGCCGGGCGCGGCCGTCGTCGTCGTGACCTCCGATGCCGCCGTCGAGCCCTACGAGGGCTGGAGCGCCTACGGCGCGTCGAAGGCCGCGCTCGAGCACCTCGCCGCCGTCCTCGCCGCCGAACGGCCCGACCTGCGGATCCTGCGGATCGACCCCGGCGACATGCGGACGCAGATGCACCAGGACGCGTTCCCCGGTGAGGACATCTCGGATCGGCCGCCGCCCGAGGACAGCGTGCCGGGCCTGCGCCGCCTGGTCGACGAGGGCTTCCCCAGCCGGCGCTACCGGGTGGCCGACGTGCGGCTGCCGCTCGAGGTGGCGTGATGGCCGCCACGGTGGTGCTCCCGGAGCGGGTCCTCGACGTCGAGGTGCCGGCCGAGCGGATCGCCGACGGTCCCGTCGAGCGGGACGGCGGCCGCCGGGACGACGCCCGGATGCTGGTCGCGCACCGCGCGGACGGTCGTCTCACCCACGCCACGGCCCGCGAGCTGCCCGCCTTCCTCGAGGCCGGCGACGTCCTCGTGGTGAACACCTCGGGCACCCTGCCCGCCGCCGTGCCGACCGCGGACGGCAGCCTCCTGGTCCACCTGTCCACCCACCTCGGCGGGCACCGCTGGGTGGTCGAGGTGCGGGAGCCGTGCGGCGCGGGCTCTCGACCCCACCCCGTCGCCCACCCCCTGACCGTCCGGCTCGCCGGCGGTGCGGTCGCCCGCCTCCTGCTCCCCTGCGGCCCGACCGGCGCGCTCGTGTCGGCCGGCCCGCAGG
>DATFFY010000343.1:0-3322 GCA_035249805.1 Acidimicrobiales bacterium
CAGGCGACCCTCGCGCCGGTCGCCTTCATGACGACGATGCTGCCGTGCATCTACGTGGTGGGGACGCTCGTGCCGATGCTGCTGCGGACGATCGATCTCCGCCTGCCGTTCCGGCGGGCGTCGACCCGCCTCGCCGTGGCCAACCTGCGACGCGAGCCGCGCCGGACGGGGGTGATGGCGATCTCCCTCGGGTTCGCGATGGGAATGGGCTTCATCGTCGCCAGCCTCAACAAGGCGATCGTGCAGGAGGTGAGCGAGAGCATCACCGCCAACCTCGACGGGATCGAGGTCGCCGCGCTCGAGCCGAACAACACGGTCAACATCGACGCCCGGCTGCGTCCCGAGGACCTGAAGCTGCTCCGGCGCCTCCCGGAGGTCGGCGCGATCCAGCGGCAGATGTTCGTCGTCAGCGGCAACGAGCCCGGGGACCTCATCGGCGTGCAGGGCTTCTCCGATCCGTGGCTCGACCAGGGGGTGGCCGCCGGCGAGCTGACGCGGGAGGGCCTGGAGGCGGGTGAGGTCGTCATCGGACCGGGCTTGGCCCGCGCCCAGGAGGTCGGGCCGGGTGACACGGTCGAGGTCAAGGCGCGGGGCGGGACGTTGACGTTCCCCGTGATGGGGGTGGTGTTCAACGGCGACCTCGGCGGCCGCAACGTGATGATGGACTTCGACCTCCTGCAGCGCCACTTCGGCACCGAGGCGCCGGCCCGGGTCCTGGTCGAGCCGGCGGCGGGGGTCACCAACCCCGAGCTCCTCGCCGCGCTGCGGTCGGCCGACCTCGACCCGGGGACCCAGATCCGCACCCCGGACGAGCTCATCGAGGCGGTCACGGACGACATCGCCGAGCAGCTGTCGACGATGGACGCCATCCAACGCGGCCTCCTCGTCATGAGCTTCATCGCCGTGCTCTCGACCCTGCTCCTCGTCGGCATCCAGCGCCAACGGGAGTTCGGGATGCTCGCCGCCGTCGGGATGACGCCCGCCGAGCTGCGCCGCATGATCCTGGCCGAGGCCGGCTTCGTCGCGGTGCTCGGCGTGCTGGTGACGGGCGTCCTGGCCCTCGTCCAGTACGGCTCGCTCGTGCTCATCACCCCGGTGGTCATCGGGTACAAGGACCCCTACGTCGTCGACCTGGAGGCCATGGCGATCTACGGCGTGGTCGCCGTGGCCGTCGCGTTCGCGGCGGCCTGGTACCCGAGCCGCCGAGCGGGAAAGGTCGAGGTCCTGGACGCTCTGCGCTACGAGTAGGCGCGCTGACGGTACGGTGCTCGGGATGGAGCGCCGGATCTTCGGCCTGGAGAACGAGTACGGGGTCACGTGCACGCTCCGCGGCCAGCGCCGGCTCAGCCCCGACGAGGTCGCCCGCTACCTGTTCCGGCGGGTGGTCTCCTGGGGCCGCAGCAGCAACGTGTTCCTCGCCAACGGCGCCCGGCTGTACCTGGACGTGGGCTCGCACCCCGAGTACGCCACGCCCGAGTGCGACTCGATCCTCGATCTGGTCACCCACGACAAGGCGGGGGAGCGGATCCTGGAGCAGCTCCTCGGCTCGGCCGAGCAGCGCCTGCGCGAGGAGGGCATCCGGGGGGTCATCTACCTCTTCAAGAACAACACCGACTCGGCCGGCAACAGCTACGGCTGCCACGAGAACTACCTGACCTCGCGACGCGACGACTTCGGCCACTACGCCGAGGTGCTCATCCCGTTCTTCGTGTCCCGCCAGATCTACGCGGGAGCGGGCAAGGTGCTGCAGACCGCGCGGGGCGCGATGTACTGCATCGCACAGCGGGCCGAGCACATCTGGGAGGGCGTGTCGTCGGCCACCACCCGGAGCCGGCCGATCATCAACACGCGGGACGAGCCGCATGCCGACGCGGAGCGCTACCGGCGCCTGCACGTGATCGTGGGCGACTCGAACATGAGCGAGTACGCCACCTTCCTGAAGGTCGGCGCCACCTCGATCCTGTTGCGGATGCTCGAGGACCCCAGCCAGGTGCTCCGCGACCTCACCCTCGAGAACCCGATCCGGGCGATCCGCGAGATCAGCCACGACACCAGCTGCCGCCGGAAGGTGCGGCTGGCCAACGGCCGCGAGCTGTCCGCCCTCGACATCCAGTCCGAGTACCTGGGCAAGGCCCTCAAGTACGCGGAGACGAAGGGCGTCAGCCCGCTGGAGAAGCAGGCGCTCGGCATGTGGGAGCACTGCGTGTCCACGATCGAGCGGGACCCGATGGACCTCGACCGCGAGTGCGACTGGGTGATCAAGCACAAGCTGATCGAGGGGTACCGGGCCAAGCACGACCTGCCGCTGACCCATCCCCGCGTCGCCCTGATCGACCTCCAGTACCACGACATCAGCCGCGACCGCGGCCTCTTCTACAAGCTGCAGGACGCGGGCATGGTCGAGCGCACCTGCACCGACGCCGACATCGACGAGGCGGTCGAGGTGCCCCCGCAGACGACCCGGGCGCGGCTCCGGGGCGAGTTCATCCGGCGGGCCAAGGAGCGCAAGCGGGACTACACGGTGGACTGGGTCCACCTGAAGCTCAACGACCAGGCGCAGCGCACCGTCCTCTGCAAGGACCCCTTCCGGGCCCGCGACGAGCGCGTCGAGAAGCTCATCGCGTCCCTGTAGCGAGACCACCGGGTGCCGACGTTCCGTGTCGCCGCGGTGACCGAGCTGCTGTCGGAGCGGCGCGGCCTGCAACGGGTGGACACCGACGAGGGCCGAGCCTTCGTGCTCACGCAGCTCACCGGGCCGGTGGCGGTGGGAGATCGCGTCGTCCTCAACACGACGGCCGTGGACCTCGGCCTCGGCAGCGGTGGTTGGCACGTCGTCCACTGGAACCTGGCCCGCGAGTCCTGGTCGGAGGCCGGTCCGGGTCACCTGGTGAAGCTGCGCTACACGAGCCTCCAGGTCGACACGGGCGCCGCCGAGGAGGACCACCCGGACCTGCCCCGCTCGCTGGGCGGCGCGCCCGTCGTGGCCTGCGGGCTGCACAGCCAGGTGGCGCCGGTCGTCGTCGCCCTCCGGGCCGTCGCGCCCACCGCGCGCGTCAGCTACGTGATGACCGACGGCGCCGCCCTCCCGCTGGCGCTGTCGGACCTGGTCGTCGATCTGCAGGCCGCGTCGCTCCTGACGGGGACGATCACCGCCGGCCACGCGTTCGGCGGCGACCTCGAGGCCGTGTCGGTGCCCGGTGCGCTGGCGCTGGCCCGGCACGTCCAGGCCGCGGACGCCGTCGTGGTGTCGATGGGGCCCGGGGTCGTGGGCTCCGGGTCGCCGCTCGGCACCACCGCGGTGGAGGTCGCGGCCGTCCTCGAC
>DATFFY010000344.1:0-2366 GCA_035249805.1 Acidimicrobiales bacterium
GGGTGCGGCGCGAGGGCGCGGGGCGGCGGGTCGAGGTCGAGCGGCGCCTGGTACGGCGGGTTGGGCAGCGCGGGCAGTCCGGGAGCGAGGGGGTCGATGTGGATCTTGGGGATCTCGGGCACCGGCGGCAGGTCCGCGTCCGCCAGCGGGGTGGCCGTGAGGCCGGCCAGCACCGCGACGGCGACGACGGCCCGCCGGACCCGCCCGCGTGCCCTCATCGCTTGGTGGAGAACCGCGCCCGGCGCTCGTGGCGCTCGATGGCGAGGCGCACGAGCTCGTCGACGAGCTCGCCGTAGGGAAGGCCGCTCGCCTCCCACAGCTTCGGGTACATCGAGATCGGCGTGAAGCCGGGGATCGTGTTGACCTCGTTGAGGAGCAGACCCCGGCCCCCCTCCTCGAAGAAGAAGTCGACCCGGGCCATGCCGTCGCAGCGGAGCGCCTCGAAGGCGCGCACGGCGAGGCGGGCCATCTCCTCGGCGACGCCGTCGGGCAGGTCCGCGGGGATGCGGAGCTCCGCGGTGCCGTCGATGTACTTGTCGTCGTAGTCGTAGAAGTCGCCCGTGGGCAGGACCTCGCCGGGCACCGACGCCCTCGGGTCGGCGTTGCCGAGCACCGCGATCTCGAGCTCGCGCCCGTCGACGCCCTCCTCGACGACGATCCACTCGTCGTAGTCCGCCGCCGTCTGGGCCGCGCCGGGCAGCTCCTCGGGGGTGGTCACCTTCACCACGCCCACCGAGGAGCCGAGGTTGGCCGGCTTCACGAACACCGGGTACGGCAACCCGGCGTCCGCGACGCGGGCGGGGAGGTCGTCGAGCTCGGTGGCGCGGGCCTCGACCCAGCGGACCTGGGGGAGGCCGTGGCGGGTCAGGACGTCCTTGGCCTTGAGCTTGTCCATGCACAGCGCCGAGGCGAGGACGCCCGAGCCGACGAAGGGCACGCCGGCCAGCTCGAGCATCCCTTGGACGGTGCCGTCCTCGCCGTGGGGGCCGTGCAGGAGCGGGAAGACCACGACGGGCAGGTCGTCCTGCGCGGAGGGCAGGACCGTGGGGTACGGCTCCACCGCGGTGCCGGTCGCCTCGAGGGCCTCCACGCCGGAGGTGGCCGGCGGCAGGGCCCCGGTGCCGGCGTGGAGGGCGGCCAGCGCTCCGTCCGACCGCACCCACTCGCCGTCGCGGGTGATGCCGACGGGGTCGAGGGCGTAGCGCTCCTCGTCGACGGCCCGGAGCACGTGGTACGCCGAGATGCAGGACACCTCGTGCTCGGCCGACTGCCCGCCGAACAGGACGACGAGGCGGACGCGCCCGGGATCGGCCATGGGCCGGAGTGTACGGGCGGGCCACCAGCCGGTCCGGACGGCTGCCAGACTGCGCAGCCATGCAGTTCCGGACCGCCGAGCTCGCCGACGCCGTGGGCGGCCGCCTCGAGGGGCCGGACGTCGTCGTCGACGGGGCCTCGATCGACTCCCGAAGCCTGCGGCCGGGCCAGCTCTTCGTCCCGGTCGTGGCCGAGCGCGACGGCCACGACTTCGTGCTCGCCGCCCTCGAGGTCGGCGCCGCGGCCTACCTCACGGCCCGCGAGCCGGTGGGAGGGACGGCGGTGGTCGTGGACGACACGGCGACGGCGCTCACCGCGGCCGGCGCGCTCGCTCGGGGACGGCTGCCGGAGCCGGTCGTGGGCATCACCGGCTCGGTGGGGAAGACGTCGGTGAAGGACCTGCTGGGCGCGGCGCTCGGCCGTCGGCTCCGCACCCACGTCAACGAGCGCTCGCTCAACAACGAGCTGGGCGTGCCGCTCACCCTCCTCGAGGCGCCGGAGGGCACCGAGGCGGTGGTGGTGGAGATGGGGACGCGCGGAGCGGGACACATCGCCGACCTGTGCGCGGTGGCGCGGCCGACCGTGGGCATCGTCACGCGGGTGGACGCCGCCCACACCGAGCTCCTCGGCACGCTCGAGGACGTCGCCCACGCCAAGGCCGAGCTGGTCGAGGCCCTGCCCCCGCACGGCACCGCCGTGCTGTTCGCGGGGGACGAGCGCGTGCTGGCGATGGCCGACAGGACCTCCGCCCGCGTCGTGCCCTACGGCCCCGGCGGCGAGGTGCGGGCCGAGGACGTCGTGGTCGACGACGAGCTGCGACCCCGCTTCCGGCTCTCCTCGCCGTGGGGCCACGCGGAGGTGCGGCTGCTCGTGCACGGGTTGCACCAGGTCGACAACGCGCTCGGCGCTGCCGCGGCGGCCCTCGAGATCGGCGTGCCGGTGGAGGACGTCGCGGCCGGCCTCGGCGACGCCGTGCTCTCGCCGTGGCGGATGGAGCTGGCGACCGCGCCGAGCGGCGCCCGCATCCTGAACGACGCGTACAACGCCAACCC